>PWZC01000203.1 GCA_003567615.1 Gemmatimonadota bacterium
GGAGGGATCGGGCATCCAGTGGCACCAGCAACGCCCCGGCCCGGGGGAGTGCGAAGAGGAGAACGAGCATCTCCGGGGAGGGTGGCAGAACCGCGGCCACGGCGTCCCCCGCCCCGATGCCGGCCTCGCCAAGGCGGAGGGCGGCCACATCCACCGCTCGATCCAGATCGGCCCAACTCCAGGCCAGGGGGTATCCCGACGCCGCCGACGGACCCTCCACGGCCGGACCCAGCGGGTCCCGGCGCGCCGCCTCCCTCAAGACGTCCATGGCACCCCTCTCCCCAGGATCAGACCCACCGCCAGGAGTCCGGCGTACCAGGTGACCAGACGGGCGGTTTCACCCAGCGCCGGGTTCAGCTCACGGGGGTCTGCGAAGGTCATGACCCGCTCCAGGGGCGGAAGGGCGAAGCGGAAGGCGACGAGGGAGAGGAGGGTCCACGCCGACCACCCGTGGAGGAAGATCCCCACAGGCGGCACGGCCGCCGCCACCACGAGAAGGCCCACGTACTGACCCCGTGTCATCCGAACCCCCAGGCGCACCGCCAGCGTCCGCTTGCCCACCCGGGCATCCCCCTCCCGGTCCCGGAGGTTGTTCACCACCAGGATCGCCGTGATGAGCAATCCCAGGGCGGCGCCGGCGGTGACGAACTCCCAACTCCACGCCCCCGCCTGCACCCAGTACGTGCCGCCCACGGCCACCGGCCCGAAGAAGAGAAAGACGAAGACATCCCCCAGACCGTGGTAGGCCAGGGGAAAGGGGCCTCCGGTGTAGATGACCGCACAGAGGAGGGCCGCCAACCCGATCACGACGATGGGCCAACCTCCCACCGCCACAAGGTAGATACCCACCAGGAAGGCCCCACCCAGCGTTGCCGCCGTTCCGGCCCGAACGGCCCGCGGAGACAGGAGCCCCGCCTGAGTCACCCGCACCGGTCCCAGTCGCTCCTCGTTGTCGGCGCCGCGAACGAAGTCGAAGTAATCGTTGGCCAGATTCGTGGCCACCTGGATCAGGAGGGCGCCAAGGAGCGCCGCCAGGGCCGGGAGCGGACGCGCCACCCCGTGGGTACCGGCCAGCGCCGTTCCCACCACCACCGGGGCCACCGCAGCCGGAAGGGTCCGGGGCCGGATGGCCAGCAGCCAGACCTCCAGGCGGGAGGGGCCTACCAAGGCAGCCAGGGGTACTTCCGGAAGTCCGGCTTTTCCTTGTTCAGTAAGGCGTTCTTGGCGTCCTTGGCCTGCTCGGTCATGTAGAAGAGCAGCGTGGCATTCCCCGCCAGCTCCTGCAGCCCCGCCTGACCGTCCACCGCCGCATTGAAGGCACTCTTGAGGAGCCGGATGGAGAGGGGACTCTTGTCGAGGATCTCCTGGGCCCACCGCCACCCCTCGGCCTCCAACTCGTCCACCGGCACCACCTTGTTCACGAGTCCCATGGCCTCGGCCTCGTCAGCTCCGTACTGACGGCACAGGAACCAGATCTCCCGCGCCTTCTTCTGCCCCACGATGCTGGCCAGGTACGAGGCTCCGAAACCGCCGTCGAAGCTTCCCACCTTCGGGCCCGTCTGGCCGAAGACGGCGTTCTCGGCGGCGATGGTGAGGTCGCAGATGACGTGGAGGACGTGGCCGCCCCCGATGGCGTACCCGGCCACCAGCGCGATGACCGGCTTGGGCATGCTCCGGATGTAGCGCTGAAGCTCCAGTACGTTCAGCCGGGGAAGGCCATCGCCCCCCACATACCCGGCGTCGCCCCGGACCCGCTGATCTCCGCCGGAGCAGAAGGCGTACTTCCCATCCTCGGCCGGCCCGTTTCCGGTGAGGAGGACCACGCCGATCCCGGTGTCCTCTCCGGCATCCTTGAACGCCTCCTGGAGCTCCAGGAGGGTCTCGGGGCGGAATGCGTTCCGGACCTCGGGCCGATTGAAGGCGATCCGGGCCACGCCGTGGCTCTTGTGGTAGGTGATATCCTCGTAGCTCTTCACCTCTTCCCACTGGGGGGCCGCGGGCACCCCGTCGTCCTGCGGATCCTGCGCTCCGGCATCAGCCATGGGTCTCTCCCCTCTCCTCGGTCAGGTTCTCTCGTTCGATCGCTCCGGACGCCGCCTCCGGTCGTCCGATTCCAGTACCTCCGCCACACGCCGCCCCGCCGCTGCCAGCGCGGCCTCGCGCAGGCGGCGGTTCTCATCGCGGTCGGTTCGGATCTCCAGGATCCCACTCCCGGGAAGGCCCAGGAGCCAGTGGAAGGCTTCGGGCAGCTCCCCCTCCCCGTCACCGCGAAAGTCCACGCTTCGGAACTCCAGCCCATGGAAGCCGGCGAGTCCCTCCATGCCGCGTCCGTGGGGCGTGGCGAAGAAGGGAGTGAAGGCCGGTTCATGATCCCGGATGGGGAGGAGGTGGAAGATACCTCCTCCGTCGTTGTGGATCACCACCAGGAGGACGCGCTCCCCGGCGGCACCGAGCCCCAGGAGCCCACCGGCATCGTGGAGGAAGGCCAGATCTCCCACCACCGCTACAACCCGCCGACCCGACCCGAATGCGGCTCCTGCCGCGGTGGAGGGGATCCCGTCGATCCCGCTGGCCCCCCGGTTCCCCAACACCGTCAGGGGAAGCCC
>PWZC01000105.1 GCA_003567615.1 Gemmatimonadota bacterium
GGGCTACCATTGGCCCATGATCATGACCCACACGTCCGCGGCGGCCTCTGCCGTGACGGGTTCGCCTGGACCCGCAACCCCCTCCGGTTCGGAACCCATCCCTGCGGGCGCCTCACCCGCCTCAGGCCCGGCCCTGGCGCGGTGGCTCCTCTCCATCGCCGTGGCGGCCCACGCCGTGGGCCTCTTTGTCACCGTCTGGGGCGCCCGTCAAACGCACCTGGGGAATTTCCTCTTCATGGTGCTCGAGTACCCACATGGCACCGCAGTCACTCTTGAGAAGATTCTGGTTTCGGTCTTCCTGGCCCTGGCGCTTGCCCAACTTCTGAGGCCGTCTCCCTTCCTGCTCCTTCCGGTGGCCGGCTACGTCTTCTTCGAGGCGTGGGCCGGTGCATACCAGGGAGGGTATCGCTACAGCGAGTGGACGATCTGGGCCCAGACCCTTCGGTGGACCACTCCATTGGCGCTGGTCCTGCTCGTCGCCTGGCCCATGAACCGTTGGATCGGGGAATTTGCCAGGACCCTGGCCACGTCCTGGCTCCTCCGTGCCGCGGTGGCCACCGTGTTCGTGGTACACGGACTCGAGTGCCTGTGGGGATACGGCGCGTTCGCAGATCTCATCATGGGCTCGGCTCGGAGCATCCTGGACCTGCGAATTCGTGAGGCTACCGCTCTCCAGATCATGCAGGTGATCGGTGTGGTGGACCTCCTCGTGGCTGCTGCCGTCCTGTTCCGCCCATGGCGAGCCGTTCTCCTGTGGGCCGCTTTCTGGGGCGCCATCACCGCCGCTTCCCGGATGACGGCGCTGGGCACAGGTGCCTGGATCGAGGTGGCGCTCCGCACATCCCATGTCCTGGGACCCCCTGGCCATCCTCGTCCTGCGCCATCCGCTTCCCGGGAGTCTGTCGCTCCCCCTCGTCCGCATCAGATCAGGAACCTCTTCCATGTTCCCACGCGTTGCCCCGAAGGCCACGACTCACCGGGTCTCCCTCCTCCTCTTCATGGTGATTGTGGGGATGGGTCCCGTCCTTCCCCGAGGAACGCTTCTGGGTCAGGAAACCATCCGACCCCTCGAGCCCTCCGCTCACCCCATCCACCTCCGCGTCCAGTTCAAGAACGATCCGGCACGGGAGGCGGTGGTTTCGTGGAGCACCACCATCCCGGGAACGGATCACGTGATCCACTTCGACACCGTACCCCGGGGTCGGGAGGTGGGGGCGTACGCCATGCAGAGTCGGGATATCCACTCCGGTTCCTGGACACTCCTGAGCGAGGAAGATGCCGCCGGAATGGACGCCTGGTACCACCATGCCCACCTCTCAGGCCTCGAGCCAGCCACCCGCTACTACCTTACGGTGGAGACCGATGGGCAGACCCTCGGCGAATACCACTTCATCACAGGCCCGGCCGACGGGCGGCCCCTGGCCCTTCTCTCTGGAGGGGATTCGCGCGTCGGGGACATTCGGACGCAGCCGGACAATCCCCGGCGTCGGATGAACGCCAGGATGGCCATGCTTCTGGACGAGCACCCCCACATCGTCGCCCTTGCCCACACGGCGGACTATACGAACCGGGCCTACTGGTCTCAGCTCTACTACTGGCTGAACGACCACTTCGAGATGACCACCACCCGGGAGGGCCGCCTTCTGCCCATTATTCCCACCCGGGGGAATCACGACCTGGACGTGGGGCTGGACGAGATGTTCTGGTGGCCGGATCGGGCCACGGACTTCTACTACACGACCCGCCTGGGTCCCGATGTGGCCGTGGTGGTCCTGAACACCGAGATCAGTCTGGGAGGCGATCAGCGCGATTGGCTGGAAAGCCAGTTGCTCACACTCCGCCCGCAGGTCCGCTGGCTCAAGGTCATGATGCACAAGCCGGCCTACCCCAGTGTCCGGGCCATGGAGACGGGCGAGCCACGGCGCCGCGCCTGGGTGCCCCTCTTCGAAGAGTTCGGCGTGGACTTCGTCGCCGTGGGGCACGATCACTCCCTCAAGCGGACGGCACCGATTCTGGAGAACCGGGTGGATCCGCGGGGAATCGTCTACGTCGGGGACGGCGGGCTTGGGGTCCGGCCCAGAGAGGTGGCCACCGACCGTTGGTACATCAACGAAGGGGGGATGAGCCTGTCCACCGACAATGTCCACCTCATCGAGTTCGAGTCCGACCGAATGAGGTACCGGGCCTTCGGGATGGGAGGTGAACTCCTGGATGAACTGGAGATTCCCCATGACCGAGCGGCCCGCGCCGCTCATTACGAGGCGATGCTCGGTGTCGCCGCCGGCCGCTGAGAGCGACATGATGATCCAGACCTCCTCGTCATCCTTTTCGGTTGATGCCGGCCCATCGGTCGGCTCAAGACATGGCAGGACGAACCCTTTCTTCCGGGTTTTCCCGGCCCTCGCCCTCGTCCTCCTCATGGCCGGCTGTGAGGCCGGCTCCGGCGATGCGGAGGAGTCGGCCCGGAGCCTGGACTCCTCGGGCCGAACCTTCTGGAGCTCCTACGCCGAGGTGAACTGGGACCGGGTCGGGCGCTACGACTCGGAATTCCACACCCACCCCGGGCTGGGAGACGAGCAGTACGATCCCCACGAGACCATCGAC
>PWZC01000088.1 GCA_003567615.1 Gemmatimonadota bacterium
GATGGTGCGGAGGATGCGCGGTCCGTCCACCAGGAAGTAGAAGAGCGCGTAGAAGAGCACGAAGAGCTGGAGGAAGAAGCTCAGGGTGCCCCGGGGGGCGGCCGCCAACGTTCCCATGAGGAACGAGCCGGCCCCACCCGCCGCCTCCCGAACTCGTGCCACGACCAGGTGCTCGTCGGGGATGAACCGTCCGGCGAAGGGGATTCCCTCCAGCCGATCATGGATCTGGGCCACCCGCCCATCCTCCTGGAGCCAGATCTCCACCCCCTGGCCGATCTGCACCGCTTCGGTGGCGACCAGGGTGAGAAACCCCGCCACCGGGAGCCCCACCCCGAACAACAGGACCACAAGCGTAATCGCGGCAGCCAGCCGTGGCCCCGTTCTGGCCAGGAACCAGCTATAGAGAGGGTAGGCCAGGCCGGCGAAGACGGCTGCAAGTAGCAAGGCCAGGAGGAACCGCTGGATCACGAAGAAGAAGAGGATCGAGATTCCGATGGCCAGCACCAGCAGGAAGCCTCTCCGAAAGCGGCGAGCGCTCCCGGAAGGAACAGGTGGCGTGATCGGGTTCCCCACGGCGCCTCTACAGGTTCTGACGGACGTCGATCAGCAGATGTGGTGGTCGCTGGTCTCCAGGTCGGGATCCCGACGGCCAGGGAGTACGGTCGATCAAACGGTCCGCCGCCCCGAGAGAAGCTGGAGGACCAGCACGACGAGGGCCACTACCAGGAAGATATGGATGAACCCCCCCAGCGCATAGCCGGTGAACAGACCGAGGGCCCAGAGCACGAACAGGATTAGGGCGATGGTGAAGAGCATGATCCACTCCGTTCAGGAACTGATGGTCACAGAAGACATTCACGCCATTGAAAGTTCAGAGAAACGGCGGCCTGCAACCATCCCCCGAACGGGTGACTTTCGGGCCATACACGAAGGTGGGAGGAAGGAGGAGGTGCATCCCTTCCTGGCGGGGCGGCTGCACTCCCCATGGAGTTCTACCGTGCCGCGCACCTCGACCTAGGGGCTGCCGGTGGCCCTGATCGCGGCCACCAGCTCGAGAGCGAGGGGGCCCAGCCCAGCCTCCAGAAGCGTGACCAGCTCGTCGAAGTCGCCGATGGTCCAACCGGACTCGCGCACCTCGGTCGTTCCCTGGGCGATCCGAACCCCGTCCTCCCCCCGGAGGATCTCCCAGGAGGCGTTCAGGTGGGCCTCGCCCTGGGAGGCGCCGGGATCGTCCCGGGCCACGCCCTCGAAGCGAGTCAGGTGGATCTGGATCAGGTAGTCGGGTCGGACGCCCCCTGGCCAGGGAGCGACCTCCACCCGAAGGAGCGGTGCCTGGGCCATCATCTGACCCGCCACGGCCCGGTTGACCCCCGGAGCCAGACCCTCTCCCCACCGATGGAACTGGGAGAAGTCGATCCGGTTGGGACCGCTCCGGAGCACGATGAAGGGCGTGGCCAGGTACTCGGCGATGCGCGGTGAACGGAGGCCGACCACGACCGCGGCCTCCTCCCCGCCCAGGGCCTCTCTCCCTCCATCGAGCACATAATACCGCGTGGCCGGGGCGTCCCGGCTCAAGCTGAAGCAGCCCGCCAGGGCGAGCAGGCTCGAGAGAAGAAGCAGGCCAAACACACGAGTCATGATCTTCACGGGCTACCTCCTTGGCGGGCTGGCCCCGCGGATGAGCATGTCCGGGTCTCGCTCCAGTGAGATGGCCAGCGTGCGGAGGGCCTCTGCCGCCTCCCGAAGGCTGGTGAGGGTCTGCTCCAGTTCGTACCCGATACCGGAGTCCGTGGTGATGAGGCCACGGGTCTCTTCCATGGCCTCCCGGGCCGCTTGAAGCGCCAGGGTGGCCTCCTGCATGGTGCCTTCCATGCCGGATTGAAGGGGGTCGATGGCCGATTCCAGCCGCCGCATCAGGAGTTCGGTCTCTTCCAGGGCCCGGTTGAACTGAGCCGCCGTCGCCGGGATCTGATTGATGGCCGTCTGAAGCTCTTCCGAACCCACCAGTCGCTCGATGGCCTGGGCCGACGCCACCACCGCCGTGTTGATCTCCACCATATTGACCTCCTCCAGCATCTCGTTCACGCGGAAGAGAATCTGCAGCACGTCGGCCACCAGGCTTCCGGCCTCGGTGCCGAATGCGGCCAGGAGCGAAGGGACCGTGGGGATCTCCGGATGCACCGAGTTCCTGGCCACCCGCAGAGGCCGGGTGGCCGCCGGGCGATAGGTGAGCTCGATGTAGAGGAGGCCGGTCACGATGCTCTCCATCTGGAGCTGGGCCCGGAGGCCGTCGGCGATCTGCTCCTGCAACACCTCGGCATCGTCCAGTTGAAGAAAGCCGCCCAGTTCGTTGGTGAGGCGGGTGATGTCGATTTCGTACTCAACCGGTACCAGGAACGTCTTGTCCACCTCGTGGATCTGAATGAGGAGGTCGGACACGGTGCCGACCGGGACACCCTGGAACTTCACCGCTGCTCCCTCCTCCAGGCCGTTCACCGATTCCTCGAAGAAGCTGACGAAGGTGTGTCGGTCTCCGAACCAGGCCCGGGATGCCAGGGTGGCTATGCCGGTCACGGTCAGCAAGGCGGCGCCGATCATGAATAC
>PWZC01000079.1 GCA_003567615.1 Gemmatimonadota bacterium
ACGGAGAAGTCCACCTCGGACTACGATCGGGAGAAGCTGCAGGAGCGCCTGGCCAAGCTGGCCGGTGGTGTTGCGGTCATCAACGTCGGTGCCGCCACCGAGACGGCCATGAAGGAGAAGAAGGCCCGGGTGGAAGACGCTCTCCACGCGACCCGCGCGGCGGTGGAAGAGGGGATCGTCCCCGGTGGCGGTGTGGCCCTCCTTCGGGCCCAGGCCGCCCTGTCCGACTTCAAGCTGGAGAACCAGGCCGAGCAGATCGGTGTGGAGATCCTGCAGCGGGCGCTGGAGGCCCCCATCCGGCAGATCGCCACGAATGCCGGGGTTGAAGGCTCCATCGTGGTCGCCAAGGTGCGGGAGGCCGACCAGCCCAACTTCGGGTACAACGCCGCTACCGAGGTCTATGAGGATCTGGTGGAGGCCGGCGTGATCGATCCCACCAAGGTGGTGCGGACGGCGCTGGAGAACGCGGCCTCCATCGCGGGACTGCTCCTCACCACGGAGTGCGTGATCGTGGAGCGGCCGGAGGATGACGACGATGCGGCCGGCGGTGCCGGCGGCATGGGCGGTATGGGTGGTATGGGCGGTATGTACTGACCCGTTCCGGTTTCGGACCCGGCCCCCGGGTCGGGTCCGAATGGCCGCATCCTGGGCCCGGCTCCCTTGCGAGGGGGCCGGGCCCTTGGCGTTTCCCGGAGCCCCGTTGACCCCCTCCACCGTGGGGGGTTAAGGTCGGGGGCTTCCATCCCCTCTCGTTTCTTCCAACCGATTTGCACCATGGCCACGATCCTCCGGGTCACCCTCCCCGATCACCGGACCCTGGAACTTCCCGCCGAATCCTCTGCCCACGATGTGGCCCTGGCCATCGGGCCGGGGCTGGCACGAGCGGCGCTGGCCGCCGAGGTGGACGGGGAGTTGGTGGATCTCCACCGGCCGCTCACCGGAGACGTCCAGGTTCGGCTCATCACGGACCGGGATCCCGAGGCCCTGGGGCTTCTCCGGCACTCCGCGGCCCACGTGCTGGCGACGGCGGTCCGCAGGCACCGTCCCGACGCTGAGATCGGCTTCGGTCCGTCCATCGAGGAGGGCTTCTACTACGACTTCGGTGTCGGCCAGCCCTTCACCCCGGACGATCTGGAGGCCTTCGAGGCCACCATGCAGGAGGTCATCGAGGCGGATTACGCCTTCGAGCGC
Source organism: Gemmatimonadota bacterium (assembly GCA_003567615.1). Classification (GTDB taxonomy): domain Bacteria; phylum Gemmatimonadota; class Gemmatimonadetes; order Longimicrobiales; family Gaopeijiaceae; genus PWLA01. The sequence continues at coordinate 1,192 of PWZC01000079.1, forward strand.
CGGGAGGTGACCAAGGCCGAGGCGCGGGAACTGTTCGCCGACGACCCCCTGAAGCTGGAGCGGCTCGAGGAGTTGGACGACGAGGAGACCATCACCGTCTACCGGGACGGTCCCTTCGTGGACCTGTGCCGCGGTCCGCACATTCCGTCCACCGGGCGTCTCGGCCCGTTCAAGCTCCTGTCGGCGGCGGGAGCCTACTGGCGGGGCGACGAGCGTCGGCAGATGCTCCAGCGGATCTACGGTACCGCATTCTTCTCCAAGAAGGATTTGAGGACGCATCTGAACCGTCTCGAGGAGGCCAGGAAACGGGACCACCGCGTGCTGGGGAAGCAGTTGGAGCTCTTCACCGTGGACGAGCGTGTGGGGCCCGGGTTGATCCTGTGGCGACCGGCAGGCTCCATCCTGCGCAACGAGATCGAGGAGTACGAGAAGGAGCTCATTCTCCGTCATGGGTACGAGATCGTCTATACGCCCCATGTGATGAGCGAGCGCATCTTCGAGATCTCCGGGCATCTGGAGAACTTTGGCGAGAACATGTTCGGGGCCATGGAGGTGGAGGGTGCCCGGTATCGCGCCAAGCCCATGAACTGCCCTGGACACATCTGCCTCTACCAGGCGGACCAGCGCTCGTACCGGGAGCTGCCCATCCGCTACGCCGAGTACGGCACCGTCTACCGGTACGAGCGGAGCGGGGTGCTCCATGGCATGCTCCGGGTGCGCGGGTTCACCCAGGATGATGCGCACGTCTTCTGCACGCGGGAGCAGGTCCCAGGTGAGATCGAGGCGCTCCTGGATCTGGTGGACGAGATGCTGTCCACCTTCGGTTATCCCTACACGATCGAGCTTGCAACCCGCCCGGAGAAGGCGCTCGGGGATCCGGAGATCTGGGCCGAAGCCGAGGCCCAGTTGCGCGGCGTTCTGGAGGCACGTGGACTCGATTATTCAGTGGATGAGGGAGGCGGAGCCTTCTATGGCCCCAAGCTGGACTTCAAGCTCATCGACGCCATCGGCCGCCGCTGGCAGGGTCCGACGGTACAGCTCGACTTCAACCTGCCCGACCGTTTTGACATCGAGTTCATCGGGGAGGACAACGAGCGTCACCGACCCGTCATGCTGCACCGGGTCCTCATCGGCTCCATGGAGCGGTTCGTGGGAGGGCTCATCGAGCACTACGCCGGCGCCTTCCCCCTCTGGTTGGCGCCGGAGCAGGTCAGGGTGCTACCCATCTCGGAACAGTGGTCCGAAGACGCCCATGCCTTCGCGGCCCAGCTCAAGGCCGCCGGGGTGCGTGCCGTGGTCCGGGACCGGGAAAGCCTCAATTACCGGATCCGGGAGGCGGAGCTCCGCAAGGTACCCTACATGGCCGTCATCGGAGAGCGCGAGGCCGCAGACGGCACGGTGGCGGTCCGGC
>PWZC01000336.1 GCA_003567615.1 Gemmatimonadota bacterium
CCACGGCGGCGTCGGCAAAGACGAAGACCAGGCCGAGGAGGGCGAAGATGAGGATCTTGCCCGCCGTCATGTTGGCGAACAGACGAATGGCCAGGGCGAAGGGCTTGGTCAGCTTCCCGAGCGCCTCAACCGGGGTCATGATCAGGAGGAGAACCGCCTGACCCGCCGGAGGAAGGCCCTTGGGGGCGTAGAAGATGGTGCGGGCGTACCCGGCCGGTCCCAGGGCCCGGAAGCCGGAGACCTCCGTCCAGAGGAAGGCCAGGAAGGCCAGCGCGGCGGTGACCGAAAGCGATCCGGTGGCCGCGACGCCGAAGGGCACCAGTCCCAGCAGGTTCATGTAGAGAATGAAGAAGAACAGGCTGAGGATGAAGGGCGTGAACTTGTCGGCCCCATGCCCGATGTTGGCCCGGACCACCTGATCGCGGAAGAAGAGGATCATCCCCTCCACGGCGTTGGCGAAGCCTGTGGGGGCGTCGCCGGCCTCCATCCGCTTGAAGGTCCGGCCCACCACCGTGAAGGTGAGGACGCACAGGACCGCCGCCAGAAGGAGGAAGACCACATTCTTGGACGGGGAGAGGTCGATGGCCAGCCCGCCCACCATGATGGGATCCCACTGGGGCAGGTCGATCCGGAGGGGGCCGATCTCGATGTAGGAGGCATTGGACACCTTCCCCATGAGCATGGAGCCGAGGTCGAATCCCTGTGGTTCGGCCGCTTGCGCCGCCTGGGCCCCGTCCTGCAAAGCCCCCGTCGCGCCTTCAGCTTTCATTCCCTCGCCATCCCGTTCGTTTCGGTTCCATCCGAGCCACCCCACCGGAGCGCCATCGGCTCCAGGAGGAGGAGAACGAAGAGTAGGGCCACCAGCGTCAGCAGGCCCACCAGCGTATCCACTCCCTCAAGCGAGGCTACCCAGAGGGCGAACCCCACCACAACCGCTCCACGGACCAGCGTACTGGCCCCCCACGCCGCCAGGAAGGCGGGGCTGCCCAGCTTCTGCGCCGCCAGGAGACCGAATGCGGCCCCCTGGAGCACCAGGGCCACGATACCGGCCGCGAGAACCCCGTTCCTGCCCGAGGGATCCAGGACCAGCGATCCCACACCCACCGCGACCACAACCAATCCTGTGGCCACAGCCATGTAGCGAACCCAGCGGCTCACCGGCCTCCTCCCTCGTCCGGTTCGTCCGGTCCGCCGGTCGAATCATCCTTGGCAGACCGGGCCTTTCGCTCTTCCTCCGCCTGGCGGGGAAAGAGGACCAGATGCTGGATCATGCTGTAGAATCCCGCTCCCGCTCCCAGCATGGCCCCGGCGATGGTGAAGAGGGGCGTCGTCCCGAGACGCCCATCGAGCCACCACCCTGCCGCCAGGAAAAGTCCGATGGACAGCGCCAGGGTGAGCCCATGCCCGGTGAAGCGAGCCAGCGTCTGTACTTGCGACTCTTCTTCTTTCATGGACGGCGCTCTCCAGTGATCCAACAGCCCGCTAACCTATCCCCTTGCCGTTCGGGGCGCAAGCGCCTGGGGACACGTCGCCGGGCCGGGATCACGGGCCGGTGGCGCGGGTAGGGACGAAACCCCAGGTTTGCCGGGACGATGGCCATTTCCAACCCCGCTTCGGAGCCACTGCGTGAGTGACACCCCTTCCCCCGTGGACCGTGACGTAGAGCTGCTTCGAGAGGTGGCCGCCGTGGCGAAGGAGCTGCGGGTGGAGGTGGCTCGACGCATCGTCGGGCAGGAGGAGGTGGTGGAAGGGCTTCTCCTGGCGCTTCTGGCCAACGGGCACGCCCTGCTGGTGGGGGTCCCCGGACTGGCCAAGACCCTTCTGGTGGGAACGCTCGCCGAGGTCCTGGATCTGGACTTCAGCCGGATCCAGTTCACGCCGGACCTCATGCCCACCGATATTACCGGGACGGAGGTCATCGAGGAGGATCGGACCACGGGGCGCCGGTCCTTCCGCTTCGTGAGGGGACCGGTCTTCGCCAACGTGGTCCTGGCCGACGAGATCAACCGCACGCCGCCCAAGACACAGGCCGCGCTTCTGCAGGCCATGCAGGAGCGGACCGTGACGGCAGGAGGCGAGACCATGACCCTTCCCCGCCCGTTCTTCGTGTTGGCGACCCAGAACCCCATCGAACAGGAAGGGACCTACCCGCTACCGGAGGCCCAGTTGGACCGGTTCATGTTCGAACTGCGGATCGGGTACCCGAGCCGGGACGAGGAGGTGGCCGTGGCCATGCGCACCACCGGCGCCCACGATCCCCAGGTCCGGCGGGTCATCTCGGGGGAGCGGCTCATCGACTTCCAGGGGCTGGTCCGGCGGATTCCGGTGGCCACCTCTGTGGCGGCGCTGGCGGTTCGGCTGGTCCGGGCCACCCGTCCGGGCACCGACGAGGCCCCGCCCTTCACGCGGAAGTACGTGGCCTGGGGAGCGGGACCACGCGCTTCGCAGTATCTTGTGCTGGGAGCAAAGGCCCGGGCTGCGCTACGCGGCGACCCGGTCCCCCACGACGACGACGTGCGGGCGGTGGCCCCCCTGGTTCTGGCCCATCGGGTGATCCCCGGGTTCGAGGCCGAGGCCGATGGGGTCACCTCGCTGGACG
>PWZC01000380.1 GCA_003567615.1 Gemmatimonadota bacterium
CACTGTGGAGTGGGGCATGGGGCCGGGGTCGGCACCTTGGATTCATGGGGGGTGCCCTTGCGGCAGCACTGGTCGTGGGCTCTCCCGGCGTGTCGGCCCAGGGGTTCACCCTGGGCGGCGACGACGACCCCCGGGTGGGACTCGGGGCCGGCTGGTTCGATGCGGAGGAGGCGTCGTGGAACATGGACCTCCTCATCAATCTTCCCCGTCCGGACGGGTTTCACGATCCCAACGACCCGGGCGCCTTCCCGTTCGCCAATACCGACCTGGCCTTCCAGGAGGATCTGCTCTTCGTGGGGAACTACCACGGGATCCAGATCTATGACATCACCGATCCGACGCGGCCCGTCCTCCGGACCACCATCGTGTGCCCGGGAGGGCAGGGCGACGTATCGGTCTACGGAAACCTCGTCTTCATGTCCGCCCAGGAGCCCCGGGGTCGCATCGACTGTGGGACCCAGGGGACGCTGGATGGGCCCGTGGATCCGGAGCGGTTCCGGGGGGTGCGGATCTTCGACGTAAGCGACCTGGACAACCCTGTGCAGGTGGCGGCGGTTCAGACCTGCCGGGGCTCCCACACCCACACCCTGGTGGATGATCTGAACGACCCCAACATGCTGTACGTCTACAACTCCGGCACCAGCGCGTCCCGGTCCGGAGACGAGATGGCAGGGTGTGTGGACGACCGGGATCCCCTGAATCCCAACACGGCCTACTGGAGCATCGACGTCATCGAGGTGCCGGTGAATGCGCCACAGAACGCTCGGCTGGTCTCGTCGCCCCGGATCTTCGCCGATGCGGAGACGGGTCGCATCGACGGCCTCTTCCAGGGGGGCGACCACGGCGACCAGACCCAGACCACCCGGCCTACGGACCGATGCCACGACATCACGGCCTACCCGGAGTTGGGGCTGGCGCTGGGGGCCTGCTCCGGGAACGGGATTCTGCTGGACATCTCGAACCCCCGGGAGCCGGTGCGGGTCGATGAGGTGATCGACCCCAACTTCGCCTTCTGGCACTCGGCCACCTTCAACAACGACGGCACTACGGTGATCTTCACCGACGAGTGGGGAGGTGGCACTCAGCCCCGCTGCCGCGCCGAGGATCGGTATGAGTGGGGCGCCAACACCATCTTCACCCTGTCCAATGGCCGCATGAGCCACGCCAGCTACTTCAAGATGCCGGCGGCCCAGACCAGCACCGAGAACTGCGTGGCCCACAACGGCTCGCTTGTGCCGGTGCCCGGCAGGGATATCAAGGTACAGGCCTGGTACCAGGGGGGCGTGTCGGTATTCGACTTCACCGACGCCCACAACCCGCAGGAGATCGCCTTCTTCGACCGGGGTCCCATCGATGCCGAGGAGCTCTACCTGGCGGGCTACTGGGGGACATACTGGCACAACGGGTACATCTACGGGTCCGAGATCTCCCGGGGCCTGGATGTCCTGGAGCTGACCCCCAGCGAGTGGCTGACGGAAAACGAGCTGGAGGCGGCCCGTCTGGTGCACTTCGAGGAGTTCAATCCGCAGCACCAGCCGCGGATCGTCTGGCCCGCCCACTTCGCCGTGGCCCGCGCCCTCCACGACCAATTAATGCGCCACGAGGGCGTTTCTTCGGCTCGGGCATCGGAGATCTCGTCGGAGCTGGCTCGTCTCGAGGCCATGCCGGCCGGGTCGGAGCGGTCCTCTGCGCTGGCCGATCTGGCCATTGCCCTGTGGGATGACGCCCGACGGGTAGACCACGGACAGGACCAGGGCGATGTGGAGCGCATCCGGCGTCTGGCCGGGGCGGTGCTGGACCTGGCCGCCGCGGAGCGCTGATCCCGCATCGCATCGATGATGCGGTGAAGCTCAGGGTGCGGTAACGCCCATGGTGTGGTGAAAAGGAAGGGGCGGCTTTCGACTCGGGTCGAGAGTCGCCCCTTTTTCCTGGCCTCTTCTCCTGATTCCGTGTCGAGGGTGGGGAGGGGAAGTCGGCCGACTCTGGGGAGCCTCCCACCGCAGCGCCCCGGCCCGTCCTCCCTTCAGCCCTGCCCTGGGCGACGCCGAATCGGACGCTCCCGATCTCCTCCCCGGAGCCCGGCCCCTCCCCACCCCTGGCGGAGGGGAGGCGGCACCCGCTCCCACTGCTCCGGCGACAGGACGCCCTGCACGCGGGTCATGGCAGCCTGCATCTCTTCCCGCCCTTCCCGGAGTTCCGGCTGGAGCTCCTGGAAGAGCGCCATGGCATCTTCCGTGGCCACCCCGTCGAAACGCCGGCCCAACCGTGCGCGACGGGCATCCAGCAACTCCTGGAGTTCGGACGAGATGAGCTGGATCTGCTGGGTCTGCTGGGCCGAGAGGCCCAGGTCATCCTCCAGTTCCAGGAGCACCTGCACCGGATTGGCCAGGGAGCGGTCCAGGAGGGTGAGGGGGTTCACGCCGGCTGCGCCCAGCATGGCAGCGAGTCCGCCGCCCCGGGCCGTCTGTCCTCCGGCACCGGGAGCGGTGGTCGGGCGGCCTTCCTGGCCCCCCTCCGCCATGGCGGAGGCGATGCGGTCCCGGATGGCGGCCATATCGGCGCCCCCCATGGCGCCCCGGCCTCCGGTCCAGCC
>PWZC01000184.1 GCA_003567615.1 Gemmatimonadota bacterium
CCTGGGAGAGTTCGTCCCAGAAAACCCCACGTTGATCGAGGCTGAGTCCCTCCACGACCACGTCGATATCAGAGCGATCGTGAGGGTCACCCCAGACGCTGGATCCGATTAGCCAGGCGTGTTTCACCGTTCCGTCTCGAAGGCGATCCCGAAGCGCCGCGACGACGCGAGTGCGCGCGCTGCTGATCCGCTTTTCGGCTGCGATCCGCCTCGAACGGGTACGCTCGGTCAGTGTGCTTGCCAGGTCTTCGGGCCGATGACTCATGCGGGAAATTACTGGACGATGGAGGCGAAAGTACAGGGTCGACCCTCTTCCGAGGGGGCAGGATACGCAGGCTGGAGTGGGGATACCCAACGCACCGGAGCTGACTAGGATCCGGAACAACGATGGGGACCGACCAACCCCACTTCCCTGATCGCTATCCGGCCCGTTCCTCCACGAGGCACCGGGCGCGGGGGTTCCTGATCTGGTCCGGATGTTCTTCCAAAGCTGCACGGAACGGGGACTCGGCGCCCATTGAAAAATACACCCTTTCGACGATCACCTCGGGGAGGTCCGGAAATCGGGGAGGCCCTCGCGGAGCTCTTGCCCGGTCGAGAAGCAGGTCGTGGATTTCCGGGATGTCCACACGCCTGAGCAGGGACGCAAGCGTGTAGTGACGAGTCCAGTCCGTAGCGCCTTCCTCAAGGGCGTACGTGAGCGCTTCCACCGGGACGTCCAGACCGTACTTGTCTCGACTGAGCTGTAGGATCACGGATGTTTCCCCCATCATGCCATGATGAAGACTCGCGCCCTGGTCCGCCGAAAACCGGATCAGCTCTTCCAGCCCCTCCTGGTAGTCTTCCCCCTGCTGGAGCCTCGTGCACGAATCCCCTGCCGGGAAAAGGCTGCTAACAAAACCCGCAACCCGTCCCCCACCTCCTGCCGCACGTGGGTCAGCGGCTTCGGCTTCCGTGATCTCCACCATGCGCTCCTTCGCCGACTCGAGGGTATAGGAGGAGACCGGACGGGGGCATGGCTCTTGAGCTTTGGCAGCCGGAGCGGAAAGACTGAAGAGCACAGCGGTAATGAAGGGGATCCGGGCCATCGGTAGCTCCAGCCTCACGGCGTCCACACGTAGACGCTGAAGACAGGGGGGGCGTCCCGATACCGAGGCATATCCTCCCCTGGGATTCCGCTCCACCCCACCCTCCATTCGCCCTTGACCCCTAGGCCGCCGAAGAGTTCGCCTGCGTGACTCCCCGGCATGACGGGCTCCGGTTCGGACCATCCGCCATCTGGGCTCCAACGGAACGATTGAAGGCCAGTGAGGGACACCTCTGTAGGCATCAGGAACTCTTGGACCATCGTCAGCACCCCCTGACGGTCCGACCCGGCGGTCCATCGAAGAACGGCCCCTTCGACCCCTGGCGCCTTGACCTCCTTCCACCCTTGCGGGCCGAGCCCGCGAACCAGATGGCGAACGGCAGCGGTCCCCGGGCCCTGATTCGGTGACCACACCACGTGCAGATTCTCGCTGGAGTCCAGGTAAACCGAAAGGTCTGACGGAGCATATCGCTCCCGGCTCCACGAAGCGATGACGGACGGGGCCGACCAAGATCGGCCCACGTCTTCGGTGACAAGGTGAACCAGCTGGAAGAGCCGTTCTCCTTCTTGGGCGACCTCTCCGAGAACTACCGCCTCGATCGATCCATTCCGGTGCACGGCGAACGAACCTTGATAAGGCAACAGCGAACGAGGGGTGGGGATTGCTCGCAAGGTGTCAAGAGGGGACCCAAAAAGGATAGGTCCGGATCCAGTCACCGAGGGACGCTCGATGATAGGTAGCATCACCAAGGGCACCCCGTCGGGGGCATGCCTAACCGTCGAACCATGCTCCAGCATCACTTGGCCCGCCGCAACGAGGTTACGCGGCTGAGTCCAACCTTCCGACCGCCGCTCAGAAACCCAAAGTTCGGACGAGAAGAACGGGGGCCAAGACCCAACCCAGTCAGCGGGCGGCACACCCTCACCCCACAGCAATAGCCAGTTGCCGTGTCCCGTCGCCACGGGGTGGACGCTGGTGATCGCGCCGGCCCGACGCTCGTCCACGGGCAACTCCAGTTCCCCCAGCGAACCATGAAAGAGCCAAGGCACTTTCACCTCTTCGACCGAATAGGCGGCGGTCCGCGCGGGGCGCTCCACCCTGATGCCGGCGATCACAGTTGCCTCACCAACAACGGCAAGATTTCCGGATCGCAGCGTCCAGCCAGGTTCGAGGTCCCATCGAACAATCTCTCCAAAGCTTGGACTGAGCGACGCTTGAGCAGCAGTGGTGAGTGTGGCTGTATTCCCAAGTTCCAGCTGGCGATTTACGGGGAGGAGTGTCGCCGCCAGCACGACTAAACCCAGGACACCTCCCATCAGAGTGAGGCGATGTCTCCAAGAATTGTGACGCCTGCGGATTCGGGCCTCACCGCCGCGCGGCCCGCTCACCCCGGGCGCCGCCTGATGATCGGCTCGTCAGTGGGAATATGACAGATCGTACGCGCCGTAACGCTAAGCGTGAGAACCGGATGTGCGCCGACCCCAGGAATCATGCCGACACCCGCC
>PWZC01000348.1 GCA_003567615.1 Gemmatimonadota bacterium
CGCACCGCCGACGCGGTGGCGCTTCTGGAACGAGCCCATGAGCGGGAGCCTCTGAGACCCTCGGCGGTGGCCCAGCTCGGGCTCGCCTACGAAGCGGCCGAGCGTCCGGACCTGGCTCGGGACGTCTACGAGGGGTACCGGCGCGACGGGGATTCGGCCGCGCTGGTGGGTTGGATCGAAGGACGCCTCCCTGCTCTTCGGCGCCAGGCGCTGATCCTGGCCGCACGGGACGCGGTGGCTCGAGAAGGGGAGCTGGCCGGCACTCCGCCCCGCCCGGGCCACATCGCGGTACTCCCGTTCAACGTGGCCGGGAGTGAGGCGGCCTTCGCCCCCCTGGGCCGCGCCCTGGCCGAGTTCCTGGTGACGGACCTTTCGGTGACGGGACGGCTCACGGTGCTGGAGCGGACGCGGGTGCAGCTCCTCCTGGACGAGCTCGCCCTGGCGGAGTCGGATCGTGTGGACCCGGCCACGGCGGCACGGAGCGGGCGCCTTCTCGGGGCCGAGAACACGGTGGTGGGGACGGTGGAGGCTTCCCAGGAGACCGTGGCTATGGAGGCTGCGGTGGTGGACGTGGTGGGCGCCGCCCTCCGCGGCGATCCCCGGTCCGAGCAGGACGCCCTCCAGGAGCTCTTCGCGGCCCAGAAGCGGCTTGCGCTGGAGCTCCACGACGCCCTGGGCATCGACCTCACCCCCGCCGAGCGGGAGCGCATCCTGGAGATGCGGACCCGTAGCCTGGAGGCGCTCCTGGCCTACGGGCGGGGGCTCGAGGAGGAGGATCGGGGCGACTTTGCGGCGGCGGCGGGCCACTTCCGGGAGGCGGTGAGCCTGGATCCGGGCTTCCAGGACGCCGGGGTCCGGGCCGGGGAGACGGAGGGGGCGGTGGAAGCCAGTGCCGAACCACCGCCGGAAGGGATCGAGGCGGGGGTGGCCGAGGAGATGGCGCTGGAGGGCGGTCCCGCTTCCGGTGTGGGAGAGGGCCTGGAAGGACTGGAAGACCTCATCCCCGATCCCCTGGTACGCGACGCCGTCTCCGAGGCCACGGGCCGGGAGGGGGTGGGCCGCACCTCGGTTCTGGACATCATTCTGAGGAGGCCGTGATGCGGCACCCGACGACGTGGGCCCTCCTTGGGGCCGCCCTCTTTCTTCCCCTTCCGACGCTGGCGCAGACGCCGGGTCCCAGCCCCTTCCAGCTCCGGGCGGGGGCCGCCTTCGAGAGCTACCAGTTCGCCGAGGAGGAGGCGGTGGGAATCCGCTCCCTCTCCCTCTTCAGCGTGCCCGTGGCCGGGGCCTTCCCCCTGGGAGCCCAGGGTACGCTGGAGGTCCGGTCGGCGCTGGCCCGCGGGTCCATGGAGACGGCGGCCGGGGAGACGGTGGAGGTCTCGGGGCTCACCGATACGGAGGTCCGGGTGGGGTTCCGCATTCCGGGAGCGGTGACCATCCAGCTCCAGGCCATCGGGGTGATCCCCACCGGGAACTCAAGCCACACCGAGGAGGAGTCGGTGCTGGCCGGGGCCGTGGCGTCGGACCTCCTTCCCTTCCGCATTTCCAACTGGGGAGCCGGAGGCGGGGGTGGTGGGCTGGTGGGCGTGAGCCGGAGTTTCGGTGCCACCGCGGTGGGGGTGAGCGCCAGCTACCTGGCGGGGCGGGCCTTCGAGCCCCTCTCCGGGGAGAGCTTCGCCTATCGGCCCGGCGATCACCTGCGGGTGCGGGGTGCCCTGGACCACGATGTGGAGGGGGGTGGTCGGGTCACGATGTCGCTGACGTTGGACCGGTTCAGCGAAGACCTCCTGGACGAGACGAACCTCTATCAGGCGGGGAATCGGGTGCAGACGGTGGCGTCGTACTCCTTCCGTCAGGGGCGGACCGGGTCCGGGGTGATCTACGGCGGCATCTTCCACCGGAGCCAGGGGACAGCTCTCCTGGAGGCGGCACCGTCCATCCCGTCGCAGCAGCTTCTCCTGGCGGGGGCGGGGCTTCGGCGGCCCACCGGGAGCGTCACCCTGGTCCCCACCGTTGACGTGCGGGTCCACCGCACCGAGGACGGGGTGGGGCAGGGGTGGTTGCCGGGCGCCGGGCTGGGGGTGGAGGTCCCTGCCGGTGGATGGATCCTGGTGCCCACGGCACGAGCCCGCTACGGCAGGGTCCTGGTCCGGGAGGGGAGCGAGAGCGCCATCACCGGGCTGGAGGTGTCCCTCACCGCCCGGCCACGGAGGTAACCCATGTCGGACCGGATCCCGCACCTCCGGGGGCACCGACCCCGTCGGTGGACGGGGCCGGGGGTGGTGATGCTGGCCCTGGGACTCCTGGCGCTGACGGGGTGTCGGGACATCCTCACGGAACCCGCTCCGGCCGGGCCCGCCTCGCTGGCCATCTCGGTGGTGATGCCGGAGGGGACCGGGGCGATTCCCGATTTCCTGGCCCGATCCGAGGGTCCCGCCGCCACCCCTGGCGCCGCCTTCGACCGGGCGGACCGGGTCCGCATCGAGCTGCGGGGAAGCCGGGGCACCCGCGTGGATTTGGATCAGGCCTTCCGGTCGGAGGGGGCTCTGACCCGGGTTCGCCTGGAGCTGGATCTGAGCGAGGATGA
>PWZC01000390.1 GCA_003567615.1 Gemmatimonadota bacterium
CAGAGCCGAGGAACGCACGGCGTCGCACCTCCTCCCGGACGGGATCGAGAAGGAGGGAACCCGCCTTCACCACACCCCCGGCCAGAACAATGCGATCGGGGTTCAGGACGTTCACAAGCCCCGCGAGGCCGGCGCCAAGATACCGAGCCGTCTCACGGAGGATGCGGAGCCCCAGGGGATCACCCTCCTGAGCGGCCCGGGTGACCACCGCAGCGGTGATCTCCTCCGCTGTCTCCACCATCTGGGAAATGGTCGATTCCGCGCCGCCCTCCACCGCCTCCCGGGCCCGAAGGCCAATGGCGGTCCCGGAGGCGTAGGCCTCCAGACATCCGTGGTTGCCACACTGACAGGGGCGCCCGTCCATCTCGATGGTCATGTGACCGATCTCGCCGGCGGCCCCGCCCACGCCGCGCAGAACCCGACCTTCCTTGACGATCCCCCCGCCGATTCCCGTGCCCAGGGTGGCGGCGATCATGAGGCGGCTGCCCCGCCCGGCGCCCACCCACCATTCACCGAGGGCCGCGCAGTTGGCGTCGTTGTCCACCACCACGGGAAGGCCCAGCCGGTCCTGGAGCAGATCCCGGATGGGAACCCCCTTCCACCCCAGGTTCGGAGCCAGGGAGACAATGCCGCGGCCAGGCTCGACGGTACCGGGCACACCGACGCCGACACCCACGATCCGGGTCAAATCCACCCCCTTCTCGGCCCCCTGCCCTCGCACTTCGTCCAGGAGCCGGACAGCGGCTTCCACGACCCCTGCAGGCCCCTCCGCCCCCGGGGTCCGTCGAGTCGACCGTGCCACAGGATCGCCACCACTATCCGAGAAGAGGGCCGCGGACATGTTGGTCCCGCCTACATCCAGCGCCAGGATCCATCGCCCTGATTTCATCATGCGCTTCCCTATTCCCCCAGGGAGAGCACGGCCAGGAAGGCCTCCTGGGGAATCTCCACGGACCCGACCTGCTTCATCCGCTTCTTCCCCTCCTTCTGCCGCTCCAGAAGCTTTCGCTTCCGGGTGATGTCCCCCCCGTAGCACTTGGCCGTCACATTCTTCCGAACCGGCCGGATATTCTCGCGGGCTACAATGCGAGAGCCGATGGTGGCCTGCAGCGCAACCTGGAACTGCTGCCGGGGGATCAACTCCTGAAGTCGCTTGACCAGATCACGCCCGTGGCTCTCCGCCTTGTCCCGGTGGATGATGACGGAGAACGCGTCCACCGGGTCCCCATTCACCAGGATATCCAGGCGCACCAGTTCGTCCACCCGGTACTCCAGGAACTCGTAGTCGAAGGCCGCATAGCCCCGGGTGCCGCTCTTCAGCCGGTCGTAGAAGTCCATGACGATCTCGGCCAGGGGCAGTTCGTAGTCCATCTCGACCCGCTGCTGGTCCAGGTAGGTCATTCCCAGAAAGACCCCCCGGCGCTCGTGGGTCAGCTTCTGCACATTGCCGATGAACTCCGTGGGGCACATGATCCGTGCCCGCACCACGGGTTCGCTGATGGTGTCGATGCGGCCGCGATCCGGAAGGTTGGTGGGCGTCTCCACCGAAAGCCGGGACCCGTCGGTCAGGAGCACACGATACTCCACATTCGGCACCGTGGTGATGAGATCCACCCCGAACTCGCGGTCGAGACGTTCCTGCACGATCTCCATGTGGAGGAGGCCCAGGAAGCCGCAGCGGAATCCGAACCCCAGCGCCGCCGACGTCTCCGGTTCATAGCGGAGCGCGGCATCATTGAGGCGGAGCCGATCCAGCGCCTCCCGGAGGTCTTCGAAGGCATCCGAGTCCGTGGGATAGAGCCCGGCGAACACCATGGGCCGAACCTCCTGATACCCCGCCAGGAGATCCTGGGCCCGATTCCCGGCATCCAGGATGGTATCGCCTACCCGGGTGTGGGACACATCCTTGATGGCCGCGGTGAGATAGCCCACGTCGCCCGGCACCAACTCATCCTGCGGGACCCGGCGGAGTTGCTGGTACCCGACCTCCGTGACCTCGTAGATCTCGTTATGGGCGCCGAAGGCGATCTCCATTCCCGCCCGCAGGACCCCGTCCACCACCCGGATGGATGGGACGGCCCCCAGATACTTGTCGTAATAGGAGTCGAAGATCAGCGCCCGGAGCGGAGCTTCGGCGTTCCCCGTCGGCGGAGGCACATGCTGCACCACGGCGTCCAGGATGGGTCCGATCCCGATTCCCTCCTTGGCGCTGGCCATGAGGACCGAATCCGGATCCACGCCCAGGAGATCCACCAACTCCTCCAGACGCCGCTCCGGTTCGGCGCCGGGGAGGTCGATCTTGTTCAGGACCGGAATGATCTCCAGGCCGGCATCCAGGGCCAGGAAGAGGTTGGAAAGGGTCTGGGCCTGAATTCCCTGACTGGCATCCACCACCAGGATGGCCCCCTCACACGCCGCCAGGGATCGGGACACCTCGTAGGTGAAGTCCACATGTCCTGGGGTATCGATGAGATTCAACTCGTAGGTCTCACCATCGGGGGCGGCGTAGTCCATGCGAACCGCGTGGAGCTTGATGGTGATTCCCCGCTCCCGCTCCAGTTCGTTGGAGTCCAGGACCTGCTCGC
>PWZC01000309.1 GCA_003567615.1 Gemmatimonadota bacterium
CCCTGGTCAATGTTGAATGCTTGGAAGGCGAGCCAGAAGGAGACTGCGTTCCATGCCCAGAATCCGAAGGACCAGGCCAGGGCCCCCAGGAGAAGTCGCGGATTCTGAAGCGATCCCAGGCCTGAGAGGAATGCCGTCAATCCCTCCATGAGCAGCCGAGCGGCCCGATCCGGGAGCACGCGGGCGACCCGGCGGGTCACGGCTGTGACCGGCCCGGGAAAGAGGACCAGGGAAAGAAGTCCGAGGAGGAGCACCACGATGAGACCCACCAGGGTCACAATGATGGTCCCCAGGGACTGGCCGCCCACCGTCGCGTGGGAGGGAAACGATGGGTGGAGAACGGCGAAGGCCAGAAGCGAAAACACGGCCACCGAGTCGAGAAACCGCTCCACCACCAGCGATCCCAGGGCACCGGAAACTGGAATCGGGGCCAGCCGGGACATGGCCCAGGCCCTGGCGAACTCGCCAACCCTCGCCGGGAGAAGATTGTTGGCTGCGAACCCGATGTTGACCGCAGCGAACCGTTCCCGAAATCCGACCCCGGGACGGATGGGCTCGAGCAGAAGCTTCCAACGCAAAGCCCGGACCACGAACCCGGATGTGGCCACGGCCACGGCTGCCACCAACCATCCCCATCGAGCCCCCTTCACCGCGGCCCAGACCTCGGTGAGGTCCACACCCCGGAGGACCCACCAGATGAGGAGTCCGCTGATGAGGAGCCCCAGCGTCGCCTTCCAGTCCCACTTCATGGGAGTGACAGCACGGAAACGGCGTCCCGGTCAAGACGCGGGGCTCCGGATTCGAGCCGGTAACCCCTCGGTCGTCCCGATGGACTCACCCCTGGGTACCTGTGGCCAGGCCCCTTCGGCCCCGATCCATGGCCACCCGCATCTCCCGCACCGCTCTTTCCATGCCCACGAAGACGGCCCGGGATACGATGGCGTGGCCGATGTTCAACTCCTCAAGCTCGGGGATGGCCGCCACAGCCGCCACGTTCTCGTAGGTCAGGCCATGACCGGCGTGGGCCGCGAGGCCCAGATCCACCGCCAGCGCCGCGGCGTGGCGGAGTCGGGTCACCTCCCGCTCCCTCTCGCCCAGGTCACGGGCGTGGGCGTACTCTCCTGTGTGGAACTCCACGGCCTCCACCTGCAACTCGGCCGACGCCCGAACCGCCTCAGACGACGGGTCGATGAACAGCGAGACCCGGACTCCCACCTCCTGCAAGCGACGGGTGGCCTGGGCTACCCGCTCGCGCACGTGGGATGAAACCAGATCCAGTCCTCCCTCCGTGGTGACTTCCTCACGGCTCTCAGGCACCAGGGTCACCTGGAACGGAGCGATGTCCCGGGCCACCTCCACGACCCCGTCTTCGGCGGCCACCTCCAGGTTCAGGACGCTCCGACACGTCTCGGCCAGGAGCCGGACATCCCGCTCCTGGACGTGCCGTCGGTCTTCCCGTAGATGGACCGTGATTCCATCGGCTCCTGCCAGTTCCACCAGGACCGCTGCGCGCACAGGGTCGGGTTCGTCGGTCTTCCGGGCTTCCCGGATCGTCGCCACGTGATCGATGTTGACGTACAGTCTCATGAGTGCCGTTGGAAAAGAGTCTCCAGTTGGTCCGCCACCTCGGGTGGGAGGGCCGCCCGGGTGCGTTCGAGAGTCAGCCGGCCAAGATCAGCATAGAGGGACGCGTCGGCCGGATCCAGCGTCCGCAGGTGGAGATCCACCGTGTCCGCATCCCCCCGTCCGATGGGACCGGTGAGGGAAGTGGAAAACCCCAACTCCGCGACGTTCTCCACCGCTCCACGGGCCAGAGCCACCAACGAGGGGAGTGCGTCTTCCTCCGGAACACCTGCCTGCATCAGAAGCCGAAGGGCCTCGGACATGAGAACCACCAGGTAGTTGGATCCAAGCACACCGGCAGCGTGGTATAGAGGCCGCCTGTGGGTGGGGATCAGGAGGGACCGCCCTCCCAACGCATCCACGATCCTGCGGATCACCGACAAGGCCTCTCGCTCTCCCGACACGGCGAAACCGGCGCCGACGAGCCGATCGGCTCCGGTGATGGGATGGGCGATGTCCTGAAGGGGATGGAGCGTCCCCACCCGGTATCCCACCCGATTCAGGGCCACGAGCGGTTCACCGCCCTGGACCCCGGAAGTATGAATGACAGGGCACCCTTCCGGCGCCTGCCCCCGAGCGGCGAGGGCGTTGGCGATTTCGGGGAGAACCGGATCAGGAACGGTAAGGATGACGGCGGTCGTGCCCTGGGCAGGTCGCTCCAACCCGTACCGGTACTCGGCAAGACCCTGGTGGAAGAGAGGGTGGGACGGGGGCTCCGAGCGGCGACCCTGATAGACGATGGACCCCACCGCATCCGCGTGCACGAGTGCGTAGCCCAGTGCCAACCCCATGCGACCAGGTCCAACGATAACCAATCGCTCCAACCGTACCTCCCATGGTATGGGGCCAGGGGCCCACCTCAGATCTCGGAGAGCTCCACATCGGGTATCTGCCGCAACCGCCCCAGGAGTGGCGCCGGCACGCGAGCCCTCAGGCGGAGGCGAACGCCATTCCTCTCCATTCCCATGACCTCCCCCTCCCGGTGGACCGCGGCCAGAATCTCCCCCTCGGCGGCCGGGAGGAGTATCTCAACGTGCGCCATGCGACTCCGGACCCGGGCCAGGAGTGTCTCCTTCAGGGCCTCCAGACCGGCGTCTTCCACTGCGGACGTAAACACGGCCGGCGTCCGTTCGAGGGCGCGAACCCGGTCGCGGAGGGCCTCTTCCTCACCGTGGGTGAGGCGATCCACCTTGTTGAAGACCAGGACCTGGGCCCCCCGGTCCAGCTCCAGATCATGCAGCACCTGGTCCACTACCGCCTTGTGCTCCTCCCACTCGGGATGGGATGCATCAATGACATGGATGGCCAGATCCGCCTCGCGAACCTCCTCGAGGGTGGACCGGAAGGACGCCACGAGGTGGTGGGGAAGCTTCCGGATGAACCCCACCGTGTCTGTGACCAGAGCCTGGTGCCCCCCCTCCAGCTCCACCGAACGCGTCGCCGATTCGAGGGTGGCGAAGAGGCGATCCTCCACGAAGAGGTCCGACCCCGAGAGACTCCGGAGAATCGACGACTTCCCGGCATTGGTATAGCCCACCAGCGCCGCCCGGAACTCACCCTGCCGACGGCGCCGCTGGATCGCACGGGACTCGGCCACTTCCCGGAGCTTGCTCCGGAGATCGGCGATGCGCCGCCCGATCAACCGTCGGTCTGTCTCGAGCTGCGTCTCTCCAGGCCCTCGGAGGCCGATGCCGCCTCGGATCCGGGAAAGGTGGGTCCACATTCGCTGAAGTCGAGGAAGAAGGTATTCCAACTGCGCCAACTCCACCTGGAGCTTGGCTTCCCGGGTCCGGGCTCTGGATGCGAAGATATCGAGGATCAATTCCGATCGGTCCATGACCCGGACGGACAGGGACTGCTCCAGATTCTTCGCCTGATCGGGCTTCAGTTCCTCGTCGAAGATGACGAGATCGGCCTCGGTTTCCTCGGTGAGGTTGCGGAGCTCCGCAACCTTCCCCCGACCGATATAGAACTGGGGTGTGGGCGCGTCGATGCGCTGTACCAGACGTCCCACCACATCCCCGCCGGCGGTGTCGGTCAACCTTCGAAGCTCCTCCATGTGCTCGTCCACCACCCGGGTATCCTCCGACCGGAGAGGAGCCCCGACCAGGACCGTCCGCTCCACCGGTGTGCGGTTGTCCAGCAGCTGCGTAGGTATCGTGACCGTCCTTGCTGTCGTCGTTGGAATCAAAGGAATCCGGGATGACCCGGTCCGCCACTCAGGTGGAAAACGTCAGAAGCTACCGGAAGCTCGAAAGGGTAGCTCCACCGGGCCAAGAGGTCCTCGGGCAGACAGATCGCCCCGGATCCGGTAGGTCACCTCACCCGACTGCCACCACCCCAGGAAGCCGGCCCCCAGGGCCCGGTACTGGAAAACCACCTCCAGGGGAAACTCCGTCGTACCACGCCGAACCACAGTGACGGTCTCCGACGAAACCCCGTCCGAAAGGACGTTCCACTCTCCGTCGCGTCCCTGGAGTTCCAGAAGGTATTCCACCCTGTGGACGTCCAGGGATACCGGATTCGGATTCTCCACCTCAAGGTAAACCCGGGCGATTCCCGATGTCAGACCCAATCCGGTAATCTGCACATCCACCAGGTGCACCTCAGGGGACCGGTAGAGTGCAGCACATCCGGACGAAAAGCCCGAGATCGCCAGTACCATCAGAAGGATTGGCGCCGCGCGGATGCCCCTTGGCTTCAACATGAGCAGTGTTACCCGCCGTCTGGCGAAGGGTGTCCCTCGGTGGAACGTGACCCGGGTCCGTCGCCAGGACCGGATTGATCCCTGTCATCGGCATCGCACGGACGCCCGGCGGCGGCGGATTCCCGCCTAAGATTCCTCCAGCGGATCAGGCGTCTGCTCACCTCGGCTTCCTTCCCCCGCTCCGTGGGCTCGTAGAGGCGAAGATTCTCCAACCCGCTGGGAAGGTAACTCTGGCGAGCCACCCCATCCGGCTCATCCGGATCGTAGCGATAGCCTTCCCCATACCCCCACGCCTCCATCTCCGCGGTAGGTGCATTCCGGAGGTGGAGGGGTACCGGTGCCGACGCAGTTTCCCGGGCCGCATCCCGTGCCCGGTTGAAGGCGCGGTAGACACGATTGGATTTCTCGGCGGTGGCCAGCCGCACCACCGCGTGTGCCAGAGCCAGGTCTCCCTCGGGCGATCCCAGGAAGTGATAGGCTTGCCAGGCGGCGACGGCGCCGGGGAGCCCTCCAGGGTCGGCCAGACCCACATCCTCCACGGCCATGCGAACCACCCGACGCGCAATGTACAGGGGGTCGGCGCCCCCCTCGAGCATTCGGGCAAGCCAGTAGAGGGCTCCGTCCGGGTCTCCACCCCTCACACTCTTGTGGAGAGCAGAAATCAGGTTGTAATGCTCCTCTCCGCCTTTGTCGTAGAGGGCAAATCGATGCTGCAGCGCCTCCTTGGCAAGAGCGGGGGTCACGGACCCATCCGCCCCCGCCAGACGCCCGGCCACCTCCAGCGCCCCCAACGCGCGCCTGGCATCACCATCGGCCCCACGGACCAGGAACGCCATGGCCTCAGGGGAAACGGTCAACTCCTGATCCCCCAGGCCCCGCTCCCCATCGTGCAGCGCCATCTCCAGGACCTCCTGAAGCGCGGCCTCGGAGAGCGGATTCAGGATGAAGACAGGAGCCCTGGACAGGAGGGGGCGATTCACCTCGAAGGAGGGATTTTCCGTGGTGGCCCCCACCAGGATCACGGTTCCATCCTCCACGTGGGGAAGAAAGGCGTCCTGTTGGGATTTGTTGAACCGGTGGATCTCATCGCAGAAGAGGATGGTGCTGCGTCCGGAAACCTGCAGGCGGGTGCGGGCTTCACCGATGATCTCCCGGACCCTGGCGACGCCCTCCGTAACGGCCGAGAAAGATACGAATGCGGCCTCTGTGAGGTCTGCCAGAAGCCGGGCCAGGGACGTCTTGCCACTCCCGGGCGGTCCCCACAGGATGCACGAGGAGATTTCACCGTCCTCCAGCATCCGCCGGAGCGGACGCCCCGGCCCGAGGAGGTGCTCCTGTCCCCTGATCTCATCGAGGTCCCGAGGCCGCATCCGGGCCGCCAGGGGAGCCGGAGGGGCGGCACGGCGGGGCCCGGCCGAGTGCCGTCTTTCCGTCTCGGAAGGAGAAGCCAGGGGAAAGAGTTCCAACTCGGGCGGTGAGGCCCGCCCTGACGCCTCACGCCTCGGCGCCTCTCCCTCATCCGGGTTCGGGTTATCCGGCGACATTTCCCCGCTCCTTCACCTTGGTCTGCGTCTGCTCGATCCACCGACGAGCCTCCTCTTCGAGAACGTCCCGCCGATTCAGGACCGGATCCTCGAGGACCCGGTCCAGAAGGTGCTCCAGGAGTTCACCGAAATAGCGCCCGGGTCGGTGGCCCATGCGGATCAGGTCCCGTCCTGAAAAATCCAACTCTCCCACGCTCAGGGGAACGTCACTCCTGGAAATCCGCCGAAGACGGTGGATCAGGGTCGGAAGCCGATCCCCACCCGGCCATCCTCCCACCCGGGACTCGGCGATCCAGACGCGGACAAGGTCGGAGAGGCGCTCTCGTCCGGCGCCGGCCAACCAGCGGCGGAGAGCGGGGTCCGGTGCGTCAGCGGAGGGGGGCTGAATCACCCATTCCACGGCGCCCGCAACTCTGGCGATACGGGCATTGGATGAGCGAAGGCGTTTCAGGAGGGCGGCCGCACGCTGCCGTCCCCGCTCCGGTGGCGGCAGGCCTTCCTCACCGGCCCCGGTGGATTCGGTGGGAAGCCCGAGTCGACTCAGTAGCACCGTCAGGCGAAGGGGCCACTGCGAAGGGGGAATGGCGTCGGCGGCCAGGAGGGAGTGACTCCAGCCATCCATCAGGAGATGGGAATGGCCGGAGGGCTCCGGTAACGGGCCCACGAGGCGGTCCAGTTCCGGATAGAGGAATGCCAGGACTCCGCTGGCCGCGTAGAGGGAGAGGGCAGCGGACGGGCGCTCGTGGGAAGAGAGGATCTTCTCCAGTTCCTCCCGGATCCGTTCCGGTGACAGGATTCCCATCCTGGGAACGGCCTCGACCAGCGCCCGCCAGGTCCCGGGGTCCACCTGGAGACGGAAGATTCCGGCAAAGCGGAGTGCCCTGAGGATCCGGAGGTAATCCTCGGCGAATCGCTCTCCCGGGTCCCCGACGGTCCGGAGCCGGCGTTGGCGGAGATCCTCGACCCCTCCGTAGGGATCATGGACACACCGGCGGAGGGGATGCCAGGCCACGGCATTGATGGTGAAGTCGCGTCGGGCCAGATCCTCGTCCAGCGTTTCCGCAAAGGAGACCACGGCATGTCGCCCCGAGGTCTCCACGTCCCGCCGGAAAGTGGTCACTTCGTAGAGGGTCCCGTCCCGGGCCAGCACGCCCACCGTCCCGTGCTCGATGCCGATGGGTACCGTGCGCCGGAAGAGCCTGCGTATCTCCTCTGGTGGAGCCGCCGTGGTAAGATCCCAGTCCCCGGTCCCACGACCGGCGAGCCCATCCCGCACAGCTCCCCCAACCGCCCAGGTTTCGAATCCCGCCCGCTCCAACGTCCGGCATATCCACGGAACCGGGCCCGGAGGGTTCAGGTCGATCATCCTGGACGCACCGATCCACCGTTCACGTTGAGGATCTCACCGGTCACGTGGCGGCCCAACTCCGACGCCAGGAAGACGATGGGGCCGGCCACGTCCTCCGGTGCAGCGATGCGTCCGAGGGGAATCTCCCCCATCGCCCGGCTTCGGCGTTCGCCCACCAGAACGGTCTTGGTCATCTCGGTGTCGATCCAACCGGGAGCCACGGCGTTTACCGTGGTACCCCGGGGGCCGAGCTCCTCGGCAAGCCCCTTCACCAGAGCATTCAGCGCTCCCTTGGAGGCTGCATAGTCCCCGTGACCGGCCTCTCCGCGCTGAGCCGCCGTCGAGGTGATCACGATGAGCCGGCCCTTCTCCGACAGTCGTCGCGCCGCCTCCCGACATACCAGGAACATCCCCCCCAGATTGATCTCAAGGGTGCGGCGCCACTGGTCCAACGCCATCTCCGCCAGTGGGACGTCCTCCACGGGCCAGACCCCGTGGTTCCCCACCACCACGTCGACGCCACCGTATTCCGCCTCGAAGGCATCGAAGAGCTCAAGCACCACCTCGGGGTCCCGGAGGTCACCGGAATGGCTCCACCCCCTTCCTCCCAGATCGCGTACCGCAGAGACCAAGGCCTCCGCCTCCTCCCTTCGTGACCGATAGGCCACGCCCACCTCCGCACCGGCGCGAGTCAGGAGGAGTGCGGCAGCACGCCCCACGCCCCTGGTCCCGCCGGTGATCAACACCCGTCGGCCCTTGAGCCCGAGTACATCGCCGGGACCCATCATGCGGACATCCACTTGCCCCGGAGTTGCTCCCGGTGCTGGCACTCGGAGTGAAGGATCTCCTGAAGGATCTCCCGGGTGCGGTCATCCAGGCTTCGGGTGAGTGCGGATTTGTAGAAAGCAACCTCCCCCGCCTCGCGGGCCCTGGCCTCGGCCTCCCAACCATCCAGATCCGCCGTCCCCTCACTGGGAGACAAGTCCGGCGGCTGATCTCCAAGTTCCATAAGGCGTGCCGTAAGGCGGGACAGGTGATGCTGCTCGTCGGCCAGAATCTCGTTGAGGCGTTCCACGTCATCGGGACGATCCTGATCCTCCGCTGCGGCAGCGAGACGGCGGTAGAAGGAAGTCTGACGCTTTTCCCTCTCGCGCCCCTCCCGGAGCAGATCGACAATGCGCTGGGATATGGAATCCACGGTACGACTCACCTCCGATTGCATGAAGAAGTGTGATCCACACGGTTCCGGCAGCAACTTAGCGAGACCCAGCCCCCGGTCCGTGAAGACGGGGCCGATGCACAGCCGCCGCCCACCTCAGGGAGGTCAGCGGAAGAACGACGTGAGTCGTTCCCAAAGACCATCCTGGACCTCAATGGGCGGCACTGGAAGTGGCGCCTCTCCCTCCAGGATCCTCCGGGGATTCCTTCGGGTCAGGAGCTCCCATGACGACTGCTCCGACTCCCCGTCCCCCTCCTCGGAGAAGAGTCTTTCCCGAGCGTCGACCATGTAGAGACGGAGGTTGGGTCGACCGTGGAAGTCGGTGGCCAGACACTCGACCCAACCCTTCCGAAGAAGCCATAGGGCCCGTCTGCGCGGTTCGGGGCCGTATGCGCCCACCAGAGACCCATAATTCACCTGGAACGGCACCCCGGTCTCCCGCCACTCGGTGATCCGTCCCAACGCTCGTTCCCCCTCACCAATGCGATACCGCTCAGGGTGGGCCAGAAGCATCCGGTGTCCTTCGTCGACCAGGCGCTTCAGGACGGAGGGGCTACCCGGTGGAACATGGAGCCGTGGCCACTCCACCAGAAGGAAGCCTCCGTCCCCGAGCTGTATGCGCGGATCGGAAAGATCCGGTTCAGGGTGGTCCAACGCCACCTCATTGGCCCTCAGGAAGGTGAGATCCGGAAACGCCTTCAGGACCGCCTCCCGGGCCTGCGCGAAGGAGGACTCCATGGTTTCGAGTCGGCGTTCCAACGCATCTGGAAGGAGAGTCAGACTCCCCTCCAGGTGAGGAGTGGTCACCACGGTGTCCACGCCGCACTCCACCATCCGGCCGATACCCTCCAGTACATCATCCACCGTTGAGGCACCGTCGTCGACACCCGGTACCAGGTGGGAGTGGAGGTCCACGGCACCGGCGGCTACCAAACCGGGTTCAACACGTGCCCCGAGTGCATCGCGACTCACCCGCCACCGTCTCCGACTTCCCCGGTGATCCTGACGAGTGCCGCGTCGGGATCCTCAGCCTCCGAGGACATGGCACAGGCGGCGGTGAGGAGGGCGTCCGCCGCCAGAAGGGCGGAGGCAGCCTCACGATCACGCCCAGGTCGCGAGCGGGCTTGATTCAGAGCTTGCACCGCGGCGGTACAGAGCGAGTCCATTGAACCCCTGGCGCCGGCATCGTGCCCTCCGTAGGTGAGTATCCACTCCGCCAACACCGCAGGAATTTCCCGAGGATCCCTATCCAACGGATGCCTCCAGCGCCTGGACGAGGAGCTGTTCACCGGAGGCGAGTGCAGCGTCCAGATGCTCCGGCTCCTCGATTCCCCCCTGGGCCATATGCGGGCGTCCCCCCCCCCGGCCACCGACCTTGGCTGCCAGCTCTCGAACCATATCACCGGCGCGAATGCCCCGACTGATCAGGTCATCGGTGACGAAAACGAACAGGGTACGCTTCCCGTCCACCTGCTCGGCAGCAACTACGGCCACCGTCCTGACCGCCTCTTCCCGGACCGCATCGCCGAATCGCCGCGCGTCGTCGGCGTCCTTCACCTTCATTCGCACCGCCCGATAGGTCACGACCTCATCCGAGGTCAATCCAAGGGCACTCGGTCCCGGGATCCGCACCTCGTGGACGACGTCCTCCCCTCCGGCCGCCCCCCCCTGACGGATCTCCTCGAGAAGCTCTTCGAGCTGGGATCGCTCATCGAGCAATTCCAGGGTCCTCTTCCGGAGATTCGTCGGGGTCGTCCGAAGGAGCGTTGCCACGTCTTCGAGCTGCTCTTCCTTCCGGCGCAGGTGATGGAAGGCACCGGGGCCGGTAACCGCCTCGATCCGGCGGACTCCGGAGGCCACTCCACTCTCGCCCAGGATGACGAAGAGACCGGCCTCACCGGTGTGACGAAGGTGCGTGCCGCCACAGAGTTCCAGACTCACCCCCGGAATCTCCACAATGCGCACCTCTTCCCCGTACTTCTCACCGAAAAGGGCCATGGCTCCCCGGCGAAGGGCCTCGTCCCTGGCGATGATCTGCCACCGCACGGGATGGTCGTCCCAGATCGCCTGATTGACCCGGCGCTCGATGGTCTCGAGTTCATCCTGCGTCACCGGTCGCGGGTGGGAGAAGTCGAAGCGGAGTCGGTCAGGAGCCACCAGCGACCCCCTCTGCGCTACGTGCGCCCCCAGTGTCTCCCGGAGAGCGGCATGAAGCAGGTGGGTCGCGGTGTGATTGCGCTCGGTGTCATGGCGACGCCGACCGCCGACCCGGGCCTGGACCGTCGAGCCGACATCCACCGACCGGGGGTCGGAGATTCCCTCCACCTCGCCGGAGACCGCTGTCAGTCCAGCCACGGTCCGCACGTCGTCCACCTGGATGGACCAGCCATCTCCCATGACCTCTCCCGTGTCCGCAACCTGCCCGCCGGCCTCTGCGTAGAAGGGATTCGGATCCAGGATCAGACCCAGGCGTCGGCCTTCCCGGCGGATCCCCACCACCTGCGCCTCGGCGCCGGCGGCCTCCCACCCGACCCAGCGCTGAGAGGGCACCTCGTCCGGGATGGTCCAATTCGTCAGGGACTCGCCCTCCCCGCGCTCCGGGCCGGTGGCAGCCCGATCGGCACGGCTCCGGGCTCGCTGCTCGTCCAGGGCTGCGTGGAAGCCCTCCACATCGACGGCATATCCGCGCTCCCGAGCCATGAGTTCGGTGAGGTCCAGGGGAAACCCGAAGGTGTCGTAGAGCTTGAAGACCTCCTCCCCGGGCACGACCCTGCTCCTCCCGCTGGCACCATCCTCGTGCAGGGGCGCCAATTCATCGAATCGGGCCATCCCTCCCTCGATGGTCTGGAGGAAACGCTCCTCCTCCAGGCGGGTGGTGTCCAAGATGGTGGAGGCAAGCTCGAGGAGATCGGGGTAGGCAGCGCCCATGATCCGGATCACCTCTTCCACCACGGCCACCAGGGTCGGCTCCCGGCGCCCCAGGAGCCAGGCATGGCGAACGCCACGGCGGAGGATCCGGCGAAGGACGTATCCGCGACCCTCATTGGACGGAAAGACACCGTCCGCCAGGAGGAAGGCCACTGCCCGACTGTGATCCGCAAGAACCCGGAAACTCACACCCTCCGGAACCTCCGCCTGATAGGGCCGGCCCACCACCTGGGCCGCCCGGTCCAGGAGGGGAATGAAGAG
>PWZC01000284.1 GCA_003567615.1 Gemmatimonadota bacterium
TGCTCGCCCGCGAAGTGGAGGCGCCCCACCGGCATGCCCTCGGCTCCGGCGATCCCCGTCCACTGACCCGGGAGGTAGCAGGCGTAGCTTCCCCGGGTCCACGGGTGGGTGGGCCAGTGGAAGCGCACCGCCAGCTCCGGGTCGTGAGCCGCAGACACGCCCGGGAAGACGGTCTCGAGCTCCGAGACGATCCGCACCGCCTGCTCCCGGGTGGAGCCTTCCCCCACCGCTTCACCGGCTCTCCCGCCGGTAAAGTTGGTGAGAATCCCGGACGGACCGGGCTGAAGCCGGCTCGTCTCCCATGTGACCTGAAAGGGGAGGTCGCTGACCACCGTGCCGGCGGCTGTGTGGTCCGAGCGCCAGGGCCGGGAGGTGAACCCCATCATGAGCTTGGCATTCGTCCCGTACCCCAGCTCCTGGATGGCCCGGCGCTTCACCTCGGGAAGCTCCACCGCCAGCTCCACATCCCGGAGAAGGGTGAACGGCAGAGCCAGGACCAGATGGTGGGCCCGCACGGTCCGACTGGTGTTCCCGGACCGGACGGAAAGCTCGAATCGGCCGTCGGATCCTTCCCGGACCGACTCCAGGAGGACGCCCATCTCGATGGCATCCTCCAGCTCCCGGGCCAACCGGCGGGGGATCTGGTCGTTGCCGCCCCGGATGTGGAACCGCTCATCACTCTCCCCGTAGATCAGGAAGTCGTCGGGATCCGGGTCGATGAGGGTGTGAAGGTTCAGCGCCGACTGCCGGTCCGCCTCCAAGCCGTACTGGGATGTGAAGCCCACGTCCAGGATCTCCCGAAACCACGGGTCCATCTCCACGCCGGCCAGCCACTCCGCCAGGGAAAGGCGGTCCAGCGACTCAGCCCCGGCAGGGGCATCCCAGGTGACCCAGGGCCAGCCATCCGGAAGGGGTAGACCCGCCAGATCGTCCCGGATCCGGCGGGCCACGGGGCCCCAGGCGCCCACCATGTCGTCGTGGGTAATGCGCCGCCCTCCGAACCACCAGACCTCCGGCTCCATCTCCTCGCTCTCGTGGAGGTCGTTCAGCTCGAGCCCCAACTCCGCCGCCAGACGCTGGATCGTCTCATGTCCGGTATCGATGAGCTCACCCCCCAGCTCTGCAACCTGACCATTGGGGAAGTGATCCCGGATGCTGAACATGCGACCGCCCACCCGGTCCTGCGCCTCAAGTATTCGCACCGGAACACCGGCCTGCCGGAGCCGCCATCCCGCAGTGAGGCCGGCGATCCCGGCCCCCACGATAACAACCTCGGGGTCGTCGGACCCGCCCTGTAACCCACCGGGTCGACACCCTACAAGTCCAAGTCCGACCAGGGCTCCGCCGGTTGTGAGGACGAACTCCCGTCGGGTGAATGGATTTCCCGGGGCCCGGGACCGGGACGGGAGTCTGGAGAGGTCGTCGCGAACGGAACCGGCGTTCCGGGAAGCGTCGGCGGCGGCCTGACGGAGGCTGCGGGTCAGGGCACCGAAGAGGGGAGAGCGAGCCATGGCGGTGTGACTCCCGGGGGGGAACAGCCCCGGCGGTAGACACCGGGGCAAGGAGGCTACGAAGGGGACCGTAGAGCGCGGAGGGGGAATCAGCAAGAGGGGGACTTCGGGCCGCCCTGCGACGCGGGGTCCCCGCTCCCCGTTCCACCCCTCCGGCTCGTCGGCCCCCGGCCCCGCCGTCGGCGCTACCCCCCGAATGCCTCCAGCGCCGCAGCCAGTTCGGAACGCTCCCGGGCGTGCTCCGCCACGGGGGTGCCCCCCTCGATGGCCTCCCACGCCTGACGCAGGCTCGCCGCACCGGCTCGGGGACCCATGGGGTGCCCGAAGACGCCGCGCCCCGGCACGAAGCCGAAGTCCACCGTACCCACCTTCCGGTAGACCTCCTCCAGGGTGGCGGCCGAGTCACTCCCCCCCGGCACCGGGAGCGCCGGGGCGATGGATCCCATGGGTTCGAGACAGGCCTGCACACAGGCCCTCACCTCCTCCTCGTCCATCATCATCCGGGGCCCGAATCCCGGCATGATGACGGCATCGAAGCCGGCCAGGCGTTGGAGCCGGGTCCACACCCGCGTGTGAATCCCGAATCCCGGGATTCGGCTCATGGCCGCGATCATGGGGAAGTGGGCGAAGAGGGGTACCCGGGTGTGCTTGCGGAGCATGCGGACCCCGGAGAGACCCACCGGAAGAGCGTTCACCAGGAGTGCGCCGGCTCCACCGGCCACCGCCGCGTCGTGGAGCTCCACCAACCGGTCCACCTCGTCGGTGATGTTGGCCATGTAGAGCTTCCCCTCGCCGCTCTCCTCCCGGGCCCGGCGACACGCCGCCCCCAGGAGGCGGGCTCGCTCCGCCAGCGGCGACCACTCCGGGTCCGCCAGCATCTCGTCGTCCTTTGCGATGTCCAACCCGCCCAGCCAGGCCTCTTCCGCAATCGCCGCGAAGGCCTCGGGGGGAAGGCCGATGTTGGGCTTGATCACCCCGAGGAAGAAGGGACGTCCGTGGATGCCCAGGATCTCCCGCAGCCCGGCCACCCCGAACCGGGGCCCCTGGAAGTCCGTCAGGTAGGAATCGGGGAA
>PWZC01000440.1 GCA_003567615.1 Gemmatimonadota bacterium
CCCACCAGGAAGACCCCGTCCTCATCGGTGGGCTTGAGGTACTCGTGCTCCTCGGTATAGCGAAGACCGCTGGGGATGTCGGACATGGTTCCTCCGGGAGGGTGATGGCGTAGCGCGATCGGGCCCCGGTCGCCGGCACATCGGGGGTCCGGAGCCCCCCGAATAGAGATTTTCCCCGCGGGGCCGTCAAGGTTACGCAGAGCCTCACCGGGACCGGTCCGATTGGAGCCCCTACAAACACCGGGGACTTTTTGAGAGATTCAGGGTCCTTCGATGCTACTCCCGGCTGCCCCAGCCGGTGACCCGACACCCGATCCGCGAGGCGTACGCATGTCCACCGTTCTCTCCGATCCCGCCCGTCCGGCCCTGACGCAACTCACCGAGGAAGAGTCCATGTTCCGGGAGGCGGTGCGGGACTTCGCCCTCGCCGAGATTGCACCCCGGGTTTCCCGCATGGACGAGGAGCAGCGGATGGATCCGGATCTGATCCCCCAGCTCTTCGAGCTTGGCCTCATGGGAATCGAGATCCCAGAGAGGTTCGGGGGCGCCGAGAGTTCCTTCTTCACCTCGGTCCTGGTGGTGGAGGAGCTCTCCCGCATCGATCCGGCGGTGGCGGTGCTGGTGGATGTCCAGAACACCCTGGTCATCAATGCGCTCCGCCGTTGGGGATCTCCGGATCAACAGGGGAGGTTCTTTCCGGCGCTGGCTCGGGAGACCGTGGGCGCCTACGCCCTGTCCGAGGCCGGGTCGGGATCGGACGCCTTCGCCCTGGCGTGCCGGGCGCGACAGGACGGCGACGACTGGATCCTCGAAGGGCAGAAGCTCTGGATCACCAATGGGGCCGAGGCCGGGCTCTTCATCGTGTTCGCCACGGTCGATCCCGACGCCGGCTACAAGGGGATCACGGCCTTCCTGGTAGAGAGGGACACAGACGGATTCACCGTGGGGAAGAAGGAGGACAAGCTGGGAATCCGGGCCTCCTCCACCACCGAACTCATCCTGGACGGGTGCCGAGTTCCCTCCACCAACGTCCTGGGCGAGGTTGGGAAGGGGTACAAGGTGGCCATTGAAACCCTCAATGAGGGGCGCATCGGGATCGGCGCCCAGATGGTGGGGCTGGCCCAGGGTGCGCTGGACCACACCCTCAAGTACGTGCAGGAGCGTGAGCAGTTCGGGCGCGCCATCTCCCGCTTCCAGGGGGTCCAGTTCCAGCTCGCCGAACTGGCGACCGAGATCGAGGCTTCCCGCCTTCTGGTCTACAACGCGGCCCGCCTGAAGGATGCAGGTGAGGAATTCCTCACTGCCGCGGCCATGGCCAAGCTGCACTCGTCCCGGATGGCCCAGCGGGTGGCGTCGGACTGCATCGACCTCTACGGTGGGTACGGCTTCACCCGGGAATACCCCGGGGAGAAGTTCTACCGCGACGCGAAGATCGGCACCATCTACGAGGGGACAACGAACATGCAGCTCCAGACCATCGCCAAGTTGCTCCTGCGATGACGGTGATCGCAGGTGGCGTCGTTCCGTGGGGAGTCGACCCGTCGCTCCTGGCCATCATCGGAGGATTGGGGGTGGGGGAGCTCCTCCTCATCGTCCTCCTCCTGGTGCTCCTCTTCGGCGCCAAGCGGATCCCCCAGATCGCTCGAGGGTTGGGGGAGGGGATCCGGAACTTCAAATCCGGCGTCAAGGACCCGGACCGGTTGAAGGGTGGAACGGAAGACGACGAGGAAAACCGTCACCCGCGGTGAAGAGGTGACGGGCTCGGCCCAGACGGAGAAGACCCCCAGGCTGCGCCTGGCCATTCTCTTCCTCACGGTCTTCGTGGATCTGGTGGGGTTCGGCATCGTCCTGCCCCTTCTCCCCTTCTACGCCGACCGTTTCGGCGCATCGGGACTCCAGATCGGGGTCCTGGTCTTCTCATACTCCGCTGCCCAGCTCCTCTTCGCCCCCATCTGGGGACGGCTTTCCGACCGGTACGGCCGTCGACCCATCCTCATCATCGGGCTCCTGGGTTCGGCGGTGTCGTATGTGATCTTCGCCTACGCCGGATCCATCCTGGCGCTCCTGCTCTCGAGGGTGATGGCGGGAGTTGGCGGAGCCAACATTCCGGTGGCGCAGGCCTACATCGCCGACATCACGCCGCCGGAGAAGAGGGCTGGGGGAATGGGCCTCATCGGGGCCGCGTTCGGGCTGGGCTTCATCTTCGGACCGGCCATTGGAGGCCTCCTGGCCCCTGTGGCACCGGAGGCGCCGGGGCTTGCCGCAGCCGCCCTCTGTGCCTTGAACGCCGGGCTCGCCATCTTCTTCCTCCCGGAATCCCTGTCGGTGGCAGAGCGCGGTCGGCGCTTCGTGAGGCAGGCCATCGCCGCCGCCGATGCCCCGTCCCGGTTGGAGGAGGTGCGAATCCTCTTCCGGGATCCGCGCTTTGTCCAGATCCTGCTTCTCTCGTTCCTGTTCACGGCTGCGTTCTCATCCATGCACCCGGTGTTTCCCCTCTTCGTGGATGGGCGACTGGGATTGGGGGAGAGGGGAGTGGGGTGGCTCTTCACCTTCCTGGGGACGGTGTCGGCCATCATGCA
>PWZC01000036.1 GCA_003567615.1 Gemmatimonadota bacterium
ACGCGTACGGTAGCCATCCTTGCTACCCACGGGTTCGAAGAATCGGAACTCACGTCACCCCTGCAGGCACTCAAGTCGGCCGGTGCCACGGTCCAGGTCGTCTCCCTCCCCGGCTCTTCCCATTCGATTCGCGGATGGTCCGACGGGGACTGGTCCGAGACCACCATCCCGGTGGATACCACGGTCCCCGATGCGAAGGCCTCGGCGTTCGACGCACTCGTCCTACCGGGGGGCGTGATCAATCCCGATCAGCTTCGGACGAATGAAGACGCCGTGAATTTCGTGCGCGAGTTCTTCCGGGACGGAAAGCCGGTCTCCGCCATCTGCCATGGCCCCTGGATGGTCGTGGAAGCGAGCGCGGCCGAAGGGCGGCGGATGACCTCCTGGTCGTCGATCCGCACGGATCTGGAGAATGCCGGTGCGACGTGGGTGGACGAGCCCGTGGTGGTGGACTCGGGGCTGGTCACCAGCCGGAGCCCTGCGGACCTCCAGGACTTCAACGCCAAAATGTTGGAAGAGATCGCCGAGGGCGTCCACGCCGGACAGCATGCCTGAGGGCTGAACCAACGGCTGCCGGAAGGCGAACATTCCGGCCGGCACATCCAGGAAGGGTCGAGTGGGTCAACCCGCTCGGCCCTTTCGTTATCCCTGCTCAACCCGTTCCCACCGCCATCCTGGCCTCGGCCAGTTCCCCGTTCCTGTCCCCGTAGAGACTGTTTCCCTCCGGATCCTCGTCGAATCGGCGCAGCTTCCGCACGGCCAGGTAGAGGAACGGCGTGTCCAGGAGCGCCGCCAGGAACTTGAAGAGGTACGAGTTGACGATGAGGATGAAGAGCGCTCCCAGTCCGGTGACACTGTCGCCCAGGTTCCCCGAGAAGTAGAGGATGGAGAGGATGGCGGTGGAGTCCACCAACTGGCTGATCATGGTGGAGCCGTTGTTCCTCAGCCACATGTGCCGCCCGTTGGTGAACCGCTTCCAGAAGTGGTAGAGCCGTACGTCGATGGTCTGGGAGGTGAGGTACGCGATCATGCTCCCGATGGTGTTGCCCACCATGAACCCGTAGACCCCGTCGAAGAGGATGTCTCCTCCGCTGACCCCGTCCGTGCTGGGGAGGTAGAAGTTCACAGTCATGACCGTCAGCATGAACACGTTCATGAAGAAGCCTACCCACACCAGAAGCTGAGCCTTCCGCCGCCCGAAGAGCTCCGACACCAGATCGGTGACGAAGAAGGTGAAGGGAAAGGCCACCAGTCCGACCGGAATGGTCATGGCGTAGACATTCTCGTCCCGCACCAGCGACGGTACGAAGCCGATGAACCAGTCGGGGATGGTAAACTGAAAGAGCGTGGCGAACTTGGTGGTGCCGATGATGTTCCCCATGACCAGCGCGGTGAGGAAAACGGCGCAGAGGGTCAGGAAGAGGGCGTCACGCTGGAACGAGAGGTCGTCTGAGTTCGCCGTTTGGCTTGCCATGCCGTCGGGTCGGATTCGGGTTCGGGAGGATGGGAGATCTGGGGTCCGGCCGTGTGAGATCTGGCCGTGTGCAGACTCGCTTCGAGTCCCGCTTGGTCCGGAATCGGTGTGAAGTTCCCCCGCGCGCTTGCTTTCGCCTCTACCGAACAGGCGCTAGTCTGCCCGAGGCACCGTTCATCAACCCATCCAGCAAGAGGGGGGAGTCATGGCAGTGTTCCAAATGGTTGTGAGCCGCGTGGGCGGCGGCTACGTGCGGGAGCGGATCCGACGTCGACGCGAACCCATTCCGGCAGCACCCAGGGGCGGGGGCGGAATGTGCGCGGCGGAGGCGGCGCTCAAGTCCGGCGACATTATCGGAATGACGACGGAGGCTCTGGTTTCCGGAGCCATCCGCTACTGGACCTTCTCCGACATCAGTCACATCATGATCTACGTTGGAGGCGGGCAGGTTGTGGAGGCCATTGACGAGGGCGTGGTGAAGCGGTCGCTGGACGCGGCCCTGGACGACGCCGTGGTGGGTGTGACGTACCGACATCCCGGGATCAGGCCCGAGCAGCAGGAATTGGTCCGGAACTACCTGGTACGGCGGAGCGAAGAGGGCCGTGGCTACGACACGGCGGGTGCCGTCCGGGCCGGTCTGCCGGGCCGACGCGGCGGAGACGATCCCCCACCGGTGGACTACTTCTGCTCCCAGCTCCTCTTTTCGGCCTACCAGCACGCGGGACTTCCCCTGGGTGGGGTCCGACCGTCCCGAGCCACGCCGCAGCACGTTATCAACCTGGTGAACCAGGGCACGCTGGAGTACGTGGGGCACGTTCGGGCATGACGTCGCCCTAGGACCATCAACGCCGTCGGCCATGAACGCTCCCTCCGGCACCACCGAACTGCTTCTCGAGCTTCGCGGAGGTGATGGGGCGGCTTTCGACCGCCTGTTCGCCCAACTCTACGACGAGCTCAGGGCCATGGCCCGACAGCGCCTGGGCCGAGTTCGCCCGGGTCAGACGCTGGACACCTCGGCGCTGGTCCATGAGGCCTATCTCAGGCTGGTGGACCAGACCCGGGTGGAACTCCAGGACCGGGATCACTTCCTGG
>PWZC01000074.1 GCA_003567615.1 Gemmatimonadota bacterium
GCAACGACCCTCACAGGAGTATCCGAATGGGCCAGCGTCGTCATGCCTCCACACCGGGGGAATTCGCTCCCGGAACCCTGGTCGACCTCTTCTTCGAGGTGGTGGACCGTCTCGGGGACCGTCCGGCCCTTCAGTGGTATGGCGACGGGTCATGGCCCTCCATGACCTACTCGGAGGCGTTGGAGCAGGTCAGAGGCGTGTCCGGCGGGTTGGCGGAGCTGGGTCTGGAACGGGGAGACCGGGCCGCCATCCTGGCGGAGAATCGGCCGGAGTGGGCGCTGGCCGATT
The DNA here is from genome assembly GCA_003567615.1 of Gemmatimonadota bacterium. Lineage (GTDB taxonomy): Bacteria > Gemmatimonadota > Gemmatimonadetes > Longimicrobiales > Gaopeijiaceae > PWLA01. The sequence goes on from PWZC01000074.1 coordinate 289, forward strand.
ACGGCTGCCTCACCTCGGGGATTGTGGACGTTCCCATCTACGCCACCCTCACGCCCCGTCAGGTCGCCTACATTCTGAACGACTGCGGGGCCCGCCTCGTCTTCGTCTCCACCCCGGAGCAGTTGGAGAAGATCCGGCAGATCCGGAAGGCGTGTCCGGCCCTGGAATGGGTGGTGGTCTTCGATCCGCCGGAGGGGACCCGGGACGATCATGAGCTCACCTGGAGCGAGTTCCTGGAGCGGGGGGCGTCCCGGGTGGTGGCCTCTTCGGTGAAGGCATTCCGGAAAGAGGCTCTTTCCGCCGATCCCGGGGATGTGGCCACGATCCTCTATACGTCCGGAACCACCGGGGATCCCAAGGGGGTCATGCTGACCCACAACAACCTGCATTTCAACGTGCGTACGGCGCAGACCTGCCTCCCCATCGACGATCGGGACACCACTCTCTCCTTCCTTCCCCTGTCGCATGTCTTCCAGCGGATGGTGGACTACCTCCTGTTCAACCGTGGCTGTCCCATCACCTACGCCCGGGCTATCGAGACGGTGCCCGACGACCTGAAGGCGGTGAGTCCCACCATCGTGGTCTCGGTGCCCCGCCTCTACGAGAAGGTCTACGCCAAGGTTATGGATGCAGACGGGGTGAAGGGGAAGCTCGTGGGGTGGGCGACGGAGGTGGGACGGCGCTGGGCCGAAGACCAGTTGGCGGGACGGACGTCGGGTCCTGTGACCCGGGCCCAATATGCCCTGGCCCGGAAGCTGGTGTTCAGCAAGATCTGCGCAGGAGTCGGCGGGCGGCTCAGATATTTCGTAAGCGGTGGCGCTCCCCTGGCGCCGGACATCAACAAGTTCTTCTTCTCGGCCGGGATCACCATCCTGGAGGGGTACGGACTGACCGAAACGAGTCCGGTCACCAATGTGAACAAGCCGGAGGACTTCCCCGCCAACTTCCGGATCGGAACGGTGGGGAAGCCGGTTCCGGGCACCGAGGTGCAGATCGCCGAGGACGGTGAGATCCTGGTCCGTGGTCCCCAGATCATGAAGGGGTATTACAAGCGCCCCGACGCCACGCGGGAAGTCATCGACGAGGAGGGGTGGTTCCACACGGGCGATGTGGGGGAGATCGACGCCGACGGTTTCCTGCGGATCACAGACCGGAAGAAGGACCTGATCGTCACCGCCGGAGGAAAGAACGTAGCCCCCCAGCCCATCGAGAACCGGCTGAAGAAGAACCGGTTCTTCGATCAGCCGGTGCTGGTGGGGGATCGGGAACGCTTCCTGAGCCTCATGCTGGTTCCCGATTTCGAAACCGTCTCGGCGTGGGCCCGGGAGAATGGGATCCAGGCGCTGGACCGCAAGGCTCTCCTGTCGGAGTCCCGGGTTCAGGCGCACCTCCTGGAGCAGATGAAGCGCGAGCTTTCCGACCTCTCCAGCTTCGAGATGCCCAAGAAGCTGGTTCTTCTCCCCGAGCCCTTCAGCATCGAGGACGGCTCCCTGACCCCCACCCAGAAGGTGAAGCGGCGGGTAGTGCAGGAACGGCACCAGGACCTCCTCAAGTCGGTCTACGATCCGGCCAACATGCAGACCTCCGTATTCACCGCGTGGTGAGGCCGGGCCCCGCCGGGCTCCCGGCCGCATTGCCCACCCCTGGAACACTCAGTGGCTGAAGCCGAATCCGTCTCCTCCGTGAGGGTGGTCCTCATGACCGCCCCCGACCCCGAGGTGGCCGCCGGAATCGCCAGGACCCTGGTGTCCGAGCGTCTCGCGGCCTGTGGGAACGTGATCCCCGGCCTCACATCCATCTATCGTTGGGAGGGCGTGGTCCAGGAAGACCCGGAAACGCTCCTCGTCCTGAAGACGCCAAGGGAGCGGGTGGCGGCACTCATCCGCCGGATCGGCGAACTTCATCCCTACGACGTGCCCGAAGTGCTTTCGCTCCCGGTGGAGGAAGGTCTTCCGGCGTATCTCTCCTGGGTCGAATCGGAGGCCTCATGATGATCGATGATTACCAGGGAAGGGAACCGGATCCCAATGGCGAAATGGACCCGGAGACCGGAACGGGGCGTGCCCCGGTCGACCGGGACGGGGGAGCCGAACGATACGACACCGAACCCATCTCTCGTGAGGACGCGGCCTTCGCCGAGGCCAGACGATTGGAGCGAGAGGGGAGGGCCGATCAGGCGTCGGCCATCTACCGTGACCTCCTGGCCCGGAATCCGGATCACGTCCGGGCTCGAAACAACCTGGGGGTCATCGAGGACCGGACGGGGAACCA
>PWZC01000194.1 GCA_003567615.1 Gemmatimonadota bacterium
CAAGAGCCAGGAGGAATTAGAGTGCTTAAATTGCGGGTATACGGAGAATGCTGATTTAAACGCGAGTAAGAACATATTAGCCGAGGGACACTCGGTGATAGCCTGTGGAGTGGAAGCGTTGGTTTCCACGGTGAAACAGGAACTCCCGATACGAAAACCCGTAAGGGTATAAGTTGGAGAATCCCCTTGCTTTAGCTATGGGGAGTTGTCAATTCTTTGATTTTATACATTTTTTCCTCACTTACTAATTCAGTCGCGTGCACTAGAACCGTCTGAATATCTTTTTTCTCCAATTCAGGATATTCTTCAAGCAGTTGTTGAGTTGTTATTCCATTTGCTAATGCTTTTAGTATTTGTTCAACCGTAATTCTTAACCCCCTAATTGTTGGTTTGCCTGTCATTACCTCTGGATTTACCGTAATTCTTTTTAACAACTTTTGTGTATTCATTTTATATTGTTATCTCCCTTAAAAGTAACAATCCGGGAAAACGGGCTGTTTTCCCATTCTACCCTTTTAAATGATAGAATATTTCCCGCGATAATTCTATAAAACCCGATGGCCAATTCCCCTTCAGGACAAGATCGGGTAACAATCATTTTTTCACCGTCTATTCCAGTGCTTATCCTTATAATCACCGGAACCTTTACCAGGCATGAGGCGTGAAAAACGCTTTCTGATTAGCAACCAGCCCTCTCAGCAGCATTAGCCCCGCAGAGACCAGCAACCTAAATTATGCGCATACGGGATAAAAGCCGAAAAAATATACTTTAAATATTTCCCAGTATCCTGTTAAATCTGCTGAATACTTTTTTAAGGCTGAAGGTTTCTCCGGTCCTGATTACCGGATATAATGCAGATTGCACTTGATTTTCAAGTTCTATAATATCATCTGCGCCCAGTCCAAAATTAGTTTTATAGTCTCCGGAATAGTTTTCTTCTTTAAGCTTTCTATGAAACAATCTGACAAAATCTTTATTCATAAAATTGAATTTTCTCTCTGATATCTTCCATAAATCATAGTAGTCTCTTATAGCGCAATCCAGCCTGGTGATCGAAGCTTTCAATTTCTCTGCAACAGCTTCGTTGAGGCTTAGCGTTAATATATTACCGGATGGAAGCAGCGGCTCACCGGTAAAAGGGTCTTTATAGAAATGATTAACCCTGTTAATTACCGGTTTATCTACCGGATACTGCCGTAACGATATTTCAAGTTTGATATACTCCTCTTTCTCAGTTATTACCGAAGGATAACATATATCAAATACATATTGGGTGGACTGGTTAAACCCCTCTCCATCCGGGTTAGGGCTTTTCAGTTTTATTCTTTCAAGGAACTCCGGCATTTTTGACTTTATCGTTTTCATTGCCCGGGATCTTTTTCCCCTCGTCTCAAGCTCGTTTCCTTTAATATAACTGAAATCCAGGTCTTCACTCAATCTTGTATGGTTAAAATATATTTTGTTCAGCAGCGTGCCGCCTTTAAAAACAATATTACTGCTCAAGCCTGTATTCAGATTGTTCATTATTAAAGTCAAATAGAAATCCTTTTCAATCAACCTGGGGCTGAACTTATGCTGTTTTGCAACTGCCGGTATTATATCTCTCAGTTTTTCCCTATTCATTGATAATAAGGCCCCACTCCCTGCTCAGTTTTCCTTTACGGCTTTTGTTCTCCCTGTTAAGCACAACATAGGTATTTTCATTGCCGGTGTTATTCCTGAGCCTGTTTATCAGTTTCTTCTCCATCCCCGCATTTTCTATAATATATCCCGCTCTTTTCAATACGGCCTTTACGGGGTATTTTACAAGGTAATCAACAAATTTTTCACTGTTAATTTTATTTATATTTGCAATTAATATTTTCCGCATAATATTAAATGACCCCGGAGGGTTATCTACCAGATCCACCAGAGTGCGCTCCCTGTCACTTATTATTATTTCTTCTCCTTCAATATTTATTTTTTTTATGCCGTAGTATTTTTCTTTCAAAATCTTAACCGCTTTATATTCCGTATCTGCTATTACCCTTGTTTTTGATTTTTTTGTATTCAGGACATAGACCTTTTGAGGCACCTGCTGGGTAAAACCCCAGTAATTATACATTGTAAAATATCCTATATAATACGGTACTTCCCCTATCCAGTATTTTGCAGCTATAAATTCATTAGGGGCCCACAACTGATTGGGAGCTGTTATGGGTACAACAAAATATTTACCCTTTTCTATCTGGAGCAGGCGCCCTTTTCTTTTAAGCTTATCCAGAATGTTATCTACTTTCCTTGGATTGTTAAATAGTTTAAGAGTAAAAGCCCTTGTTATAACTTTCTGCTTTTCATACCCGGCCCTTGAAATAAGATAAATTTCATCTTTAGAAAGGCCCTTGTAAAAAGAATTTGTTTCCGCTTTATTGTTTTTCATTATAATTACTCTTACTTTTTAAGAGTTACATCAACAATATACATAATAAACTATGGGTGGGATTTTGTCAAGTATGCGGCAGAAAAAACGCTTTCCTGATTAGCAACCGCCCTTACAGCAGCATTAGCCCCGCAGAG
>PWZC01000053.1 GCA_003567615.1 Gemmatimonadota bacterium
CGCGGTGGCCGTGCTCCGACCACATCCGTTCCACCACCCGTTCCATGCGCTGGATCAGCTCCGGATGGACCCCCTCGAGGCTCCGGCTGGGACGGGCGGGGTCGGCGAGGGCGGCGGCCAGCGCGGCGCCCGGAGCCCGTCCCCGGGCCGCCGAGACCTCGCCGGTGGCCTCGGACGCTCCAGGGGCGGAGCCGTGACCCGGTGCGCTCCCCAGCGTACGGAAGGCCAGGGCAGCCAGCTCCCGCAGCCCATCCGGGTGCCCTTCCGCTGTGTCACCGTCGGCAAAGCTGCGGCTGAAGCCCTCTTCCGAGGTGCCCTCCACATCGCCTTGGGCGGAGAGGCTTCCCATGGCCAGGAGGAAGCGGGCCAGGAAATCCTGCTCCGGAGAGAGGGGGCGGCCCGCGCGGAGCGCCTCCGGTGAGCCCACGTCCACGGGCTTCGCCACGGCCTCGCCGGGATCGGTTCTGCCGCCGCCGGGAATCCCCGAGGGGCCCGGAAGGAGGAAGGGGAGGGAGCTGATCATGGTCGGCCTCCATTCTCGTTTTGGCGTAGCGCCTCATTGCGCAGGTGACGAACGCGGGCCGACTCGTCCAGATCCGCCTGCTCGTGACGGCGGCTCTGGGTCTGCCACTCCTCCTTCCTCCGATCCCTCAGGCGCTCCAACGCCTCCCGCTCCTGGTGGGCCCGGCGGAAGGCCGTCTTCTCCTGGGAAACCAGGGTCGCAGCCTCGGCCTCCCGGAGGACGGCCCGGCTCACCATCTCCCGAAGCTGTTCCACCACCACCCGGCGGTTCCGGAGCATCCCGGCCTTCTCGGTGCCCCGGACGCCGCTGGCGTGGATCCGCTCGTCCTCGAGGCGGACCTCCAGGGCCTCCCGGATCAGCCGTGCATCCTCCATGTCCCGGCGGGCATTGGCCAGATCCCGAGCCTTCTCCTGCTCGCGGCGTTCCCGGTCTTCCAGGATGGGATCGAGGTTGAACTTGAAGTCCTTCATCACGCATCCTCCAGGACCGCTCGGTCCAGATCGAGGATGCGCCGGAAGACGTCCTCCGGTTCGCTGGTCTCGTCCATCTCCTGGGTGATCAACGCCTCCAGGGGGGCCCGGAAACGCACGGCCCGATCCAGGAGGGGGTCCCCCCCTTCCTCGTAGGCTCCCACGGCGATGAGGTCCTGCTTCTCGCGATAGGCGGCCATGAGGCCGGTGAGGCGACTCGCGGCCCGGATCACATCCCGCCCCACGATCTGGTCCCGGACCCGGCTGGTGCTCTCGAGCACATCCACCGCGGGGTAGTGGCCCGCCGAGGCGAGTTTCCGACTCAGGACCACGTGGCCGTCCACCACGGCACGAACGTGGTCAGCCACCGGCTCCTGGAAGTCGTCTCCTTCCACCAGGACGGTGTAGATGCCGGTGATGCCCCCGGTGGGTCCATTTCCGGCCCGCTCCAGGAGCCGGGGAAGGCGGGCGAAGACCGAGGGCGGATAGCCCCGGGTCGTAGGGGGCTCTCCCACCGCCAACCCCATCTCCCGCCACGCCATGGCCACCCGGGTCACCGAGTCGACCATCAGGAGTACCTCCTTGCCCTCATCTCGGAAGGCCTCGGCGATGGCCGTGGCCACCAGGGCGCCGCGGGCCCGGATCAGGGCCGGCTGGTCACCGGTGGCCACCACCACCACCGAGCGGCCCAGACCCTCGGCTCCAAGGCTCTTCTCGATGAAGTCCCGGACCTCCCGACCCCGCTCACCCAGGAGCGCGATGACGTTGACGTCGGCCTGGGCATGGCGTGCGATCATGCCCAGGAGGGTGCTCTTCCCCACACCGCTTCCGGCGAAGATGCCCATCCGCTGTCCCCGACCCAGGGTCAGGAATCCGTCCATGACCCGGACGCCCGTGCCCATGATCTCTTCGATGGGGCGGCGTGTGAGGGGGTTGGGTGGCTCGGCGGCGATGGGCACACGGCGCATCCCCACCAGCGGACCCTGCCCGTCCATGGGTCGCCCGAGCCCGTCCAGGACCCGACCGAGGAGCTCGGGGCCGAAGGGCACGCCGGAGCTGCGCTCGTGCCGTTCCACCGCCAGTCCGGGGCGGAGCCCCTCCACCGGGCCCAGGGGCATGAGGAGGACGTTGTCTCCCCGGAACCCCACGATCTCGGCCACCACCGCGTCGCCGCCACGGAGGGGGCGGATCCGGCAGAGGTCGCCGACAACCCCTTCCACCCCCACCGCTTCCACCACCAGACCCACGACACGGGTGACGCGACCGTGGACCAGGAAGCGCGGGACCTCCTTCAGGCGCTCGGTGAGCGACGTGGAGGAATCCATGGCGAGCTCAGTCATTGCCGTGCCACTCCTCCCAGATGCGCTCCAGGATGGGGATGACCCGCCCGTCCAGGATGCGGTCCGGGGCTTCGATGATGATCTCGCCGGGGTCCAACTCCGGGGCGGCCTGCCAGCGGAAGGCGGATTCGGGCCCCAGGGAGGGCGCATGCTCCTCGCCATCCGCGGGCTGCACCAGCGCCGAGAGATCGCGTGGGTTCATGCGGATCTCCAG
>PWZC01000327.1 GCA_003567615.1 Gemmatimonadota bacterium
CCAGAAGGGCGAAGAGGAAGGCCGCGGCCAACACCACGGGCGTGTCACGCTGGAAGATGGAGTCCACCATGAGCTTCCCCATCCCAGGCCACGCGAAGACGGTTTCGATGACCACCGTCCCACTGAAGAGAACCGGAAGGTAGAGCCCGAAGAGGGTGGCCACCGGTCCCAGGGCATTCCGCATGGCATGCCCCACCACCACCCGCCACTCCGGAAGCCCCTTGGCCCGAGCCGTCCGGATCCAGTCCTGGGAGAGGACCTCCAGGAGGCTCGCCCGCATGTACCGGGCGATTCCCGCGGCCAGAACCAACGCCAGGGAAACCGAAGGGAGCGTCAGGTGGCGAATCCGATCCAGGATCCGGTCCCACCACCCCAGCGCCCCATGATCCAACGACATCATCCCCGAGGCCGGAAACCAGAAGGGCCAGTCCCACGCGTTCCTGGCCTGCAGGCTGAAGACGAGGATCAGCATCAGCGCCAGCCAGAACGAGGGCATGCTGTAGAAGAAGAGGGTGGTGACGCTGATCCCCCGATCCACCACCCCCCCGGCACGTACAGCCTGCACCGTCCCAAGGAGGACGCCCCCCCCAAAGGCCAGGAGTAGCGCCGTTGCAGACAGGAGGAGGGTATTGGGGAGGGTCTGGGCCAGGACGTCCCGCACCGGCTCGTTCCGGGAGAGGGAGACGCCGAAGTCCCCTCGAAGCATGGCGCCCATCCAGCGGACATAGCGCTCCCCGGCCGGCCGATCGAGCCCCATGTTCCGGCGCATCTGCTCGAGAGCGTCCGGCGAAACGCCAGGGGCGGCGTAGCGAGCCGTGGCGTCGCCCGGGGCGGCTTCCAACACCACGAAGACCAGGGTGGCCACCCCCAGGACCATGGGAATGGCCAGGAGGAGCCGTCGGAGGAGGAACGCGGCCATGTTGCCGGACCCGGCTCAGCTCTCCCCCGGGATCCCTCCACCCGGGGTCACGAGCTGCCGGCCCGGGCTCTCCCTGCGGCGAGTCACGAGCCGCCCCGGGCCGCCTCGGGTATCCACCATTCCCCCACCGTCACCCATTCCCCCCGCACATCCATGTGCAGCCCCTCGACCCGCTGGTTCACGCCGGCCAATCGGCGTGGAAAGAAGAAGTAGGTGAAGGGCTGAAGCTCTACGACCCGCTCCTGGTACTCCTCCCAGAGGGGCCGGGCCGCATCCCGATCCATCACCACCTGGAGGCTGTCCAGGAGCAGGTCCAACCCGGAATCCTGGATCCCGGACCAATGGAAGGGCTGATTCACGCCGGAGGAGTGGAACAGGTCGCGGTCATCCACCTTGAGCTCCGTGACCCAGCCGAGTACCACCCCGTCGAAGTCCCGTCGGACCGGATCGTTGATCTGTTCCACCAGGGTCGCCCACTCCAGCACCTCGGGTCGGATGGCCACCCCGATCCGGGCCAGTTGGGCCTGCATCACTTCGGCCACATCCTGCCGCTGCTGGTTACCGGTATTGTACTTGACGGAGATCTCCAACCGGTTTCCCTCGGCGTCCGTCCGCACCGAGCCCCCCTCGTCCAACGTCCACCCCGCCTCGTCCAGGAGCGCCGCCGCTCCCTCCGGGTCGTAGGCCACCCGCCCTCCGGCCTCAGGATCATGGGCCCAGTGGAAGGGCGGGACCCCGGCGTCGGCCACGGTACCGAACCCCTGGATCAGGCCATCCAGGATTTCCTGTCGGTTGATCCCCATGGTGAGGGCTCGACGCACCCGGGGGTCGGCGAGTTGGGGGCGTCGCGAGTTCCAGGCGACGAAGACGTAACTCCGAAAGTCGAAGTCCACGAGACGAAGACCCTCTTCCCCCTGGATCCGGAGACCCTGGTCGGGAGTGGGCGCAATATAGATGTCCACGCCCCCGGTGAGGAGCTCCGCAAGGAGGGTGGACTGCTCGGGAATCACCCGGAACACGTAGCGATCCAGATAGGGCGGTCCCCCCAGCGCCTCGGGGAACTCCGGATTCCGGACGAAGCTCCAGGACTGCCCGGGCTGCCGCTCCTGAAAGACGAACGGTCCATTCCCCACCGGACAGCGGGTGCCGAAGGGGTGCGACCGGAGATCCGCCGGAGCCACATCCTCCAGAAGGTGCCGGGGCATGATGGGCATGGCACGCCAGGTGTCCAGAACTTCGGCGTGGGGCTGGAACCGGAAGCGGATGGTGTGGTCGTCCACCACCTCCACCCCCTCGCCCCCATCCCGGTAGCGGGACCAGAAGGCGGAGTTGGGGAAGGCCGTCTCGGGATCCGTCGCACGGAGAAAGGTGAAAGCCACATCGTGGGCCGTGGTGGGCTCACCATCGTGCCAGCGCACATCGTCCCGAAGGTGGAAGGTGACCTCGGATCCATCTGCCGAGAACTCCCAACTCCGGGCCAGGTAGGGCTGGGGGACCAGCGCCTCGTCCAGTCGGACCAGGGTCATGAGGTTCAGGAAGGTCTGATGCTGCGCCGCCGTGTAGTCGGCCAGGGAGAAGGCGTTGATCCCATCCGCCATCTCACCGACG
>PWZC01000132.1 GCA_003567615.1 Gemmatimonadota bacterium
CTGCCACCCGGCCCATCTCGGGCCGCTTCACCCGATCGCGGTCGCCCCCGGCGCCGAAGACCAGGAGAACTCGACCGGAATAGAGGGGACGAACGGTCTCGAGAAGGCGCGCCAGGGCGTCGGGGGTATGGGCATAATCCAGCAGCACGGGCACCGGTGTCCTGGCCACCAGTTCGAGCCGCCCCCGGGGCTGCGGGACACGGCCCAGCCCGGCGGCGACCTCGTCCAGCTCCTGTCCGGCGGCCAACGCGGCGCCAGCGGCCATGAGGGCATTCTCCACATTGAACGCCCCCAGGAGGGGCAGTTGCACCGGGACCTGTCGTTCTCCCCACGAGAGCTGGAAGGTGGACCCCTGGGGACCGAGCTCGACCCCCCGGGCACGAAGGACGGGGAGGACAGTCCGAGCGTTGGGGAGGCGGACCTCCTCGTCCCCGCTGGTTACGGGCAGAAGCCTCCCCCGGATCTCGGGAAGGGCGGCCCAGTTCGGGTCGTCCCCATTCACCACCACCGCACTCTCCGTGGAGCGGAGGAGGGTGAGGAGGTGGGCCTTGGCGTCCCGGTAGGCCTCCATGGTGGGATGGTAGTCCAGATGATCCCGGGTCAGGTTGGTGAAGCAGGCCACATCCACCCGGATTCCGTCCAATCTGCGCTGCTCCAGGGCGTGGGATGACGCCTCCATGGCGAGGGTCCGAATACCTTCGGCTCGGAGTTCAGCCAGGATCCTGGCAAGGGAGACCGGGCCCGGCGTGGTGAGTCCCGATGGAACGCTCCGGATCACTCCGTCCGCGCCGGTCAAGCCCAGGGTGCCCAGGCCCGCAGTGGGCGAAGCCGCCTGAAGTAGATGGTGGAGGATCCCCACCGTGGTGGTCTTTCCGTTGGTTCCGGTCACGGCAAGGATGCGGAGATCATCAGCCGGGCGGCCCAGGATCTCATGGGCGGCCACGGCAGCGGCCCGGCGACCATCCCGGACACGGATCTGCGGAAGGCCCTCCACATCCCGGAACTCTTCCACCAGCGCAGCAGCCGCGCCCTTCTCCCGGACCACAGGGAGGAATTCGTGAGAGTCAACGGAGGTTCCGCGCCAGGCCAGGAAGAGGTCGCCGGGCTCCAGATCGCGGGAGTCCTGACTCACCCCTTGTAGAACCAGATCCTCTGGAGCGCGGAAATCGGCCAGGAGGCCTGCGTCCCGAAGCACGGCCAGGAGGCGGGATACGGGGATCATCTCGCCCCTCATGGTCGAGAACTCCGAGCCACCCGCGGCGGCTCCTCGGCCAGACCCACGAGACGCACCGTATCGCCTACCGCCACCATACTTCCGGCTTCGGGCTCGATCCGGACCACGGGCCCGGGGGACTCCAGACGCACGTGAAGGCCCAGCCCGTGGAGACGACGAGCAGCCACCCTGGATGAAATCCCGTCCACGGTGGGGATCCGGACGAACCCGGAGCCAACGGGTTCCCCCTCAGAGGTCGCCGCGAGAGGGGGAGCCGGGGATGCAGGGTCCTGCAGCGGGAGGGATGCAAACTGTGGAACCGGGGCTCCGTCCACACCCACCGGTTCCGTGGCCGGGGGCGGAGGCTGCCGGTTCCGGGTGCTCCGGGCCCGCTCCTGGTGCCGGGCCAGGGTTGCCAGCGCCTGTCGATCGAGAGGCGGAGCGTGGGCCGCCAGAACCGCTTCCATGGTGGCTCGCGTGACCGGGGCGGCCGTGGCTCCGCCGAAGAACTCACCCTGTGGGCGGTCGAGCTTCACGAATACCACGAGTTGCGGATCCTCAGCGGGAAAATATCCGCCGAACGTGGCGAAGTAGTCGCCATCGGCGTACCCCGAACCGGTGTGGACCCGGCTGGTGCCCGTCTTGCCTGCCACGGAGAAGTTGGCGAGGCCGGCCCGGGTCCCCGTCCCATCGGCCACGGCGCCGGCCAGCGTCATGCTCAGGTCCCGAGCCACCTCCTGGGAAACGACACGCCGCACGGCCCGGGGCTCCCGCCGCTCCAGAAGCTCCCCACCCGGCCCACGGAGTTCCCGGATGATACGGGGCTCCATGAGAACGCCGCCGTTGGCCAGGGCCCCGTAGGCCATGGCCAATTGGAGAGAGGTGGTGGAGATCTCATAGCCGATGGCCAGCGAGGCCGAGGTCTGTCGGGACCATCGCTGGGGACGGCTGAGACTTCCGCGCGCCTCACCCGGCAACTCCACGCCGGTTTGGGCTCCGAAGCCGAAATCCCGGAGACCCTCGAACTGCTCGGCCGGTGTCAATCGCTCCGCCAACATGGCCATGGCGATGTTGGAAGAGGCGCGAAGTGCCTGGCCGAGATCGGTGTGGCCCAAGCGCTGGATGTCGGTGAGGGTCCGGCCGGCCACGCGCCATCGCCCTTCCCCTGTATCGACCGAATCCGCCAGCGTCGCCTTTCCGCTCTGGAGCAGGGTGGCCACGGTGAAGGGCTTCAGGGTGGAGCCCGGTTCATAGGGTGCGGTGAGTGCGGCCAGGGAACGGGGACTCCCATCGGCCATGGACACCATGGCCAGGATCTCCCCCGTGCGGGGATCGGTGACGATGAGGTCGCCTCCCCGGGCCCCTGTGCGCTCGAGGGCCTCCTGCAGCGCCTCCACGGCGATCTCCTGGAGATCCAGATCCACGGTGAGGACCACCTCCCCGCCGGGGAGGGGCGGCTGCACGACCCAACTCTCACCGGGGAGAGGACGTCCCCGGGAGTCCCGGGCCAGTACCTCCATCCCGGGATTCCCCCGCAGAAGGCCGTCGAAGGCCTGCTCCACCCCGCCCTGCCCCACATTGTCGATGACGGCTCCCACGATCCCGCTCAGGAGTGGTCCGTGAGGGGCTTCACGGCGGAGGTCCCGCTGGACGTAGACACCGGTGATTCCGGAGAGCGCTTCCCGGGCAGCCACCGAGTGGCGTCCCGCAAGGGGAACCCACCGCTTGTCGGATAGGAAGGGACGGCGAGCCTGGTCCGGAGAGAGACCCAGTGCGTCGGAAAGCCGCTTGACCACCGCTGTGGTATCCCGGACCTCATGGGGAGCCACGCTCACGGCGAAGGCCTCCATGGAGAGCACCACCGGTGTCCCGCTCCGATCCAGCACGGCGCCACGGGCCGCCGGGATCTCCCCGGTCATGCGATGCTGCCGTTCGGCTTCGGCCCGCCAGTCGGCGCCCTGCACCACCTGGAGATCCACCGATCGCCAGAGGAGCCCGATTCCCACCAGGATCCAGAACGTCAGCAGGATCCGCCTCCGCCCCGTGCAGGGGGCGGCAGCTCGGAACTGCCCTCCGGTGGATCGGTTCATTGCTCGATTTCCTCGGGAATCCAGACGATTTCATGTGCCTGGGCGCGCCTCAGCCCCAAACGGTCCTCCGCCTCCGCAACCACCCGGGACCGGCTTTCCAGGTATTGGATCCGTCGGAGCAACTCGGCCCTTTCCGCCTCAGCCAGGGAGATCTGCCGCTGGAGTTCGGCCACCTCGCCGAGTCCGGCTCGCACCCGCGTCTGCCGCCACGACACCAGGCTCAGCGCCAACAGGAGAGCCGTGACGCCCAGCACCGTGAGGGTGATCCAGGACAGCCTCATACCCCCCGCCTCCATGCCCGAAGTCGGGCGCTCCGGGAGCGGGGGTTCCCGGTCACCTCCGCCTCCGAGGGCCGAACCACCGACCGGGTAAGCAGCTCGCCCAGGGGCTCGCCCCGGCAGACGCAGATGGGGATCTCCGGGGGGCAGACGCAGTGCCGACTCCACTCCCGGAATGCCCGCTTCACCATCCGATCCTCCAGCGAGTGGTAGGAGATGACCACCATCACCCCACCGGGCAGCAGGGCATCCCGCAGAGCCGGGAGTGCCTGGTCCAGCGCCTCCAACTCCCGGTTGACGGCGATCCGGAGAGCCTGGAAGACCCGGGCCTTCTCGCCGGCCTCAGGTGAGCGCCGGTGGACCACGGTGAGAGCGTCCAGGAGTTGCCGGGCCCGCTCGAAGGGCTCGGTCCTCCTCCGCTTCACCACCTCCCGAGCCAGGCGCGCGGCGCGGCGCTCCTCTCCGAACTCCCGGAAGATGCGGGTCAATTCCGCCTCACCCTCCTCATTGAGGATCTCTGCGGCGGTCCGTCCGCCTGTGGCCACACCCTCCATCCGCATGTCCAACGGCGCGTCGCCGGATCGAAACGAGAAGCCCCGGGTGTCGTTGTCGATCTGTCGAGAACTCACACCCAGATCCAGGAGCGCTCCCCGTAGCGATGGTCCCATGATTCCGGCTCCCTTCGCCGCCACGTCGAAGCGCGCCTGGAGGAAGCGAACCCGACCAGCCCAGGGAGAAAGGGTCAGCCGCGCTTGGTCCAGGGCGTCCGGGTCCCGGTCCACGGCCAGAACCCTGGAACCCGGTATGTCCTGGAGGATGCGCGCGGCATGACCTCCGCCTCCCACGGTCCCATCCATGATCTCTCCGGCTTCCGGGCCCTCCCGGAGGAAGTGCACCACCTCATCCGGCAGGACCGGAACGTGGTATTCGTCCGGGCCATCCATCAGCCGAAGATCTCGTAGACCGCCTTCTCCAACTCCGCCGACCCTTCCCCGGGTGACGGTGCCATCTCGTCGAAGCGGCCCGGCTCCCAGATCTCGATCCGATCGAGCGCCCCGATCAGATACACAGCGCCGTCCAGACCTGCAGCCTCCTTCAAGCGGGCGGGAATCAGGATCCGACCCTGCTTGTCCGGCTCCACCTCTACCGCTCGAGCTGTGATCTGACGGAGCAGACGGGACATGGCGGGATCGTTCCGCCGTAGCTCGAGCATCCGCGCCTGCACACCCGCCCAGGCATCCACGGGAAATAGGGTCAGATGGGTCGGCTCCCACTGAAGCAGAACGAAGCGGGTGTCATCGACCCGCCGGCGGTAATCCGCCGGCAGGCTGACCCGCCCCTTCTGGTCCAGTTGGTACTCGTACTGCCCGAGGAAGCCGGCCACGTATCCCCTCCGTGGGTGATTGTGGGGAATAGTGGGTAAGAGTGGTGACCGCTGGGGGATATTATCGGTCGGTAGGTGAAATGGTCAAGCCTTGCGCTCCGGGAAGGTCGGAGGAAGAGGGGGAAATGCAGCGGGGGGCGCCGCGACCTAAGTCGCGACGCCCCCCGTGGATCTGCCTGCCACTCGGCGGGATTCAGCCCCACCGGTCCAGCTTCACAATTTCATCAGCGGTTCCGGCTTTCCCGGGCGATGATGGCGTCCTGGATCTCCAGGTACTGGGAGATGGCGTCCAGGATGCTCTGCATGTTCTGACCGCTCCGCTGGGCGTATCCCTGTCCGGCGCGGATGTACTGGGCGGCCTGTTCGAAGATGGGCTTGGAGGCTCGGGCTGACTCCAGGGTCTGGGGGTTCTGTACCCGCTCGGCCCGCAGATAGAGCGAGTATCCATGGAAGAAGTCGAGCTGCTCACGCCACTCGGTGCTTACGTCGAAGGCCTTGGCCTCCTGGATGAGCTGGATGCCGCGCTCCAGGTTCTCGCCACTCTGTACGTAATTGGAGAATCCGTAGCTGAAAATCATCCCGGAGAGCTGATCGGAACCCTGCTCACCAGCCGCCTCGGCGGCCCTGAGCGCCGTGATGGCGTCGTCCACTCGACCTGCCTGAAGAGCGAAGTTCCCCTGCCGAACACGAGCCTGGGCCAGATCCGGGTCAATGTCGAGCGCCCGGTCCAGCGCCGCGATGGCAGAGTCCACGTCGCCCATGTCGTTGTAGGCGTTGGCCATCTGGCTGTAGATCTGCGCGTCATCGTGAAACTCGGCCGCTTGCCGGCCGATCCGCACGGCAGACTCCGGCTCGCCAAGCTGGCGGTAGGCCCGCATGGAGTTCACCGCGTAACTCGAGGGAGCCTCTGCACCCTGCTCCTCGATGACCCTTTCCAGGGAGGAAAGCGCGGTGCGGAAAAGCTCCTCAACCTCCGGGTCCATGGCCGGAGCGTCCCCATCCTGGGTGGCGGGCTGGGGAGCAGTGGACTGCCGGGTCGTAGCGGCCCGGAAGGCATACATTCCGAATCGCTCATGCAGGTCCAGATTGTCCGGCTCCTGCTCCAGACCCTCCCTGAGGAGGTTCATGGCCCCGAGGTCATCGCCGGCCTGGGCGAGCTCGAAGGCCACCCGGTTGCGAACGGCCACATTGTCGGGGTTGATGTCCAGGAAACGCGTGTAGTACTCCCGCGCCTTGTCTGTGTCGCCGAGCTGGCCCGCCACGTAGGCGGCATTGTTCAGCACGTCGTCGTTGCGCGGATCGCCCTCCAGAAGCCTCTCAAACTGGTTCAGTGACTCCTGCCACTGCTCCAGTTCCAGGAGCGTGCGGGCGTAGGCGTAGCGGGCCCCGTCCGACTCCGGCGAGAGTTCGACGGCGCGGGAGCAGTAGTCCAGCGCCTGATCCCAGTTGCCTGACGCGTGTTCGGCCTGGCAGAAGGCGACGGTCTGTACCTGCTGGATCAGCCCCTCGAAGGAGGTCCGGATCTGCATGGCAGCCCCGTCTTCGTCACCCTGATCCACCCGGAAGGGCTCAACCGGGTACTCCTCGCCGGCCGGAACCGTGAAGAAGGTGGCGGTCACTTCGAACTGATCACCCTCGGCGTGATAGTATCCGCACATCACGAGGGGAACATCGATCTGGGACGCAAGCTGCCGGGCAGTGATGCAGTCCAGATCCCGATAGCGAAGGTCGAAGTCCCGAGCGGCCCGGTCGATGTCCCGCTCGGACATGGCGACGTGGGTGTCGAGATCAATGAGGTCCCTGACGTTCCGAGCCACTCGCTGCCCGAAGAGATCCCGGGAGTCGTCGGTGGGCTGAACGTTGGGAACCATCACACGAAACCGCGATCCCTCCTGGGCCTCCGCCACTTGCGGCGTCGTGGGCACCAGGAGGACGGCTGCCGTCGCGGCGGCGGCCATTGTCACTCCGAGTCGTTGAAACATGTCGCTACTCCCCTGCGTGTGGCCGTGGCAGGATGGGCGAGGCGATCCACACCACTTCTCCCGCCCACTGATCTAACAAAGAACCGATCCTAAGCGCCGCTCCCACTGGGCGCAACATCGCACCCAAAATTTCTCTGAATGCCATCGGAGTGACGGGCTTCCAGGGCCCGGCACATCTGGCGGCATGAGTCGAGGGAACGGCCTTTGGTTCGGTCACTCTTCATAAACGTTGGCTCGATGAAAAGGTCCCGAAGGACCCAAATCACCCGTCCGACCCTCTGCGCCTGGGGAGTTCCCGACCCTCGAAGCCCTCGAATGCAGCCCGGAGTTCCGGGGGAATCCGGCGAGAGCGCCCCTTCTCGTAATCGTAGAGGACCATGGTGGTCCGCCCCGAGGCGAGGAGGCCCCCGTCCCCGGCCATGACCCGGTACTCCAACTCGAAGCTGGTCCGGCCCACGGCGGAGGTCCGCACCTGGACCCGGAGCAGATCGGGGTAGAGGATCCGTTGGTGATACCGGACCTGCGCCTCGGCCAGGATGTAGTCGATACGATCCGGATCGTCCACCGACGCCACCTGCCGCCAGTACTGCGTCCTGGCCTCCTCCATATAGACCAGCGCCTGGGAATGATGGGCGTGCCCACCCACGTCGATATCCCTGAAGCGGACCGGAACCCGGTGCTCGAAGAGGAAAGGGGCATCGGATGGATCGTGGTCCGGTCTCATGGCGAAATCCTCCCTTCTCGGTGTAGGCAGCTTCAGCGCTTCGAATCCTTCTTCCTCCTGAACTTCCACAGGTATGGTCCTGAGCCGCAACCAATTCGATCTCGTCATTGTTGGAGCCGGAGCCATCGGCCTCTCCGTGGCCCGGGCGGCGCGAGCACACGGTCTATCCGTTGCAGTGCTGGAGCGCGGGACCGCCGGTCGAGGCGCCTCCTGGGCGGCTGCAGGCATGCTCTCGCCCCTGGGTGAGGCGCTGGAACCCGGTCCCTTCCTCCGATTCGGGCTCCACAGCCTGGACCTGTGGCCGGACTTCGCCCGAGGCCTGGCCGAGGAGACCGGGGAGGAGGTGGAATACCGGGAGTGCGGCAAGCTCCGACTGGCGCTTTCCGAGAGCGAGGAAGAGCGCCTTCGCGGGCGGCTCGCCTGGGCGCGGGAGCATGATGTCCCGGCCCAGTGGTTGGAGGCGGAGGAGGTGAGGCGGGGTCATCCCGGACTCGCTCCCGTTGTCCGGGGCGCCCTCTTCCTGGGGCGGGACTTCCGGGTGGACAACCGCCGGCTCGTCCACGCGCTGCGGGTGGCCTGCGTGAACCAGGGGGTTCAGCTCTTCGAGGGGTGTGAGGTCACCACGCTCCTGACCGCAGATGACCGGGTGCACGGCGTCCAACTCTCCACGGGAGAAGGTGTGGGGGCAGGCCGGGTCCTGGTGGCGGCGGGGGCCTGGAGTGGGCAGGTCGCAGGGCTGCCGCGGCCCCTCCCCGTTCGCCCGATCCGCGGGGAGATGGCCGCTCTTCGCCCGGCCTCCCCCGGCGGAGTGGCTTCTCCACAGGGGGGGGGACTCCACCCGCTCGGCGGCCCCGTGCTGGAATCGGAGCGGCTCTACCTGGTACCGCGGGACGACGGCCGGATCCTGGTGGGCGCCACCGAAACCGACACGGGCTTCGACCCGGGTCCCACGGTGGGAGGTCTGCGTCGCATCCTGGCAGAGGCCAGCGCCATGGTCCCGGCCCTGGAGGCGGCGCTGGTGGAGGAGGTGTGGAGCGGATTCCGCCCCGGATCTCCCGACGGCATGCCCATCCTGGGGCAGATTCCCGGGGTCCGGGATCTTTTCGTGGCCACCGGGCACTACAGGAATGGAATCCTTCTCACCCCGGCCACGGCCGAGGGGATGGGGAAGCTTGTCGCGGGCGAGGATGCGCGCCACCTGCCTGAAGCATTTCTGCCGGATCGGTTTTTCGGCCCGGACGATGGCAGCCACTGAGGCCGACCAGACCCGGCGACCCCCATTAACCTTGAAACCCCTTTGGAGTCGACCATGTCCCTATCGGTGACCCTTCTCTTCGGCGCGCTCTCACTCACAGCGGCACCCACCGTCGATGTGTTCGAGTCCGCCCCGTCCACACCGACCTGCCAGCCGGTGGAGCGGATGCCCCTGGAGGGCCGGTCCAGCCCCTACGACTCGGTGGCCACCTCGGTGGGAGCGGCAACGGTGAAGATCTGTTACGGACGCCCGTCGGCTCGCGGGCGGACCATGATCGGGGGTGAGGCGGTGCCCTTCGGGCGACTCTGGAGGACGGGAGCCAACGAGCCGACGATTCTCCACACCACGGAAACCATCCGCGTGGGGGGGGTCGTCCTGCCCGAGGGGTCCTACTCCATCTATACCATCCCCGGAGACGAGACGTGGGATGTCTTCTTCAGCCGCTCCACGGGCCACTGGGGACTGGCCATCGACGAGGCGGTGCGGGACCAGGAGGTGGGATCGGCTCAGGTGGCGAGGGAGCGCCCCGATGAGCATGTGGAGACCTTCACCATCGACTTCCGAACGGCCGATGACGGAGCCACCCATCTGGTCATGGAGTGGGAGGAGTTCCTCATTCGGCTGCCGGTGGAAGCCGGAGACTGAGACATCCGGCCCTGGAGAGCGCGTGTTCGGGATCCAGGAGCCGAGGAAGGCGGGGTGGGGAATGTTGACAGGCCAAAGCCGCTGCGGTTAGCCTTCAGCGGCTGGGGTTGAGACCGATTCTCAACCAATCCGGCCCACCATCACCCTGCCCCGCCCCCTCGGAACCTGGTGCGTACCATGGTGGATCCCCTCTCCGACCCGGTCATCCAGCTCACGGACGTGACCCGCCGCTACTGGCCGGGGCCTGTGAAGGCGGTGGATCGCGTGTCCCTGCAGGTCCGGCCAGGGGAAATCCTCACCCTTCTGGGACCCTCCGGGTGCGGGAAGACGACCACCCTTCGGCTCATCGCCGGATTCGAGGTGCCGGATGAGGGCACGATCCACGTGGGCGGTGTGGAGGTGGCTGGGCCGAAGACCTGGGTTCCCCCGGAGAAGCGGGGGGTGGGTATGGTCTTCCAGGATTATGCCCTGTTCCCCCACCTGACCGTGGGTGAAAACGTGATGTTCGGGCTGGACCGGATGGGGAGGAAGGCTCGACGGGAGCGGGCACGGGACGTCTTGAAGGTTCTTGGACTGGATGCCTTCTTCCACCGATATCCCCACGAGCTCTCAGGTGGTCAGCAGCAGCGGGTCGCCCTGGCCCGGGCCCTGGCCCCTGAGCCTGTCCTGGTTCTCATGGACGAACCGTTCTCGAACCTCGACGCCCACCTGCGGGATCAGGTCCGGGACGAGGTGGTGGGCATTCTCCGCAAGACGGGGGTGACGTGCATCTTCGTAAGTCATGACCAGCGGGATGCGCTGGCCATCTCGGACCGAGTCGCCGTGATGAACCAGGGGCGGGTCGAACAGGTGGGGTCTCCCCGGGAGATCTACAAGCACCCGGAGTCGGTCTTCGTGGCCACCTTCGTCGGCCGGACCAATCTACTCCAGGGCCGGGTCCAGAACGAGAACGGGTGCGTCCTCACCGACTTCGGATCCTTCTGCCGAGTGGATCGGCTCGGGCTGCCCAACGGGACCAACGTCATGGTGTCGGTGCGACCGGACGGCTTCGAGTGCAGCCCGCATGGCCTGCTGTCGGGTCGAATCCTGTCCACCACCTATACCGGAGCCCAGGTGGAGGCCGAGGTCGTCTTCCCATCGGCGCTGGGCGGTGATCGGAAGTTGGTGGTCCACCTTCCGCCCTCGAGGAACTACGAGGTGGGAGAGGAATTATCGTTCCGGCTGGCCCCCGAATTCGCCTCGGTGGTGCGGAACTCGTGCCAGATGATGGGGCTGGCAGGCGGGAACTGAATCCTGCAGCGATACCGTTTCAATCCCTCGGGTCACGTCAGTGGGCGCTGCAGGATTCGAACCTGCGACCTCTTGCTTGTAAGGCAAGCGCTCTAAACCAACTGAGCTAAGCGCCCGATACGGCTCAGGTTCTGTCTTTTCCAGTGCCGGGGCCCGACATCTTCCTTCTTCCCGACAGGCTCAAGCCCAGGGGGATGAGGAGGAGGTACCCCAGGACCAGCAGGATCGGAGCGACGGTGATGGAGCCGGTGGAAAGCACCCAGAAGCCCATGACGGCCGCCAGTACGCCTGCCACCAGCACGCCCACCTGTACCGGACCGAACGGAAGGTGCGGGTCCCGGACCGGACCACTCGGCCGCTCCCTTTCGGGTCTGCGGCGCGTCGGCCGGTCCGGCCGGCGCTCACGCTTTCGTTGACTCATGATTCGGTTCCTGGGCCGGGTTGGTGCCTCCGGACCCGGCCTCGGGAGCTTCGCCCGTCTCCGGATCCGTCCAAGGGTACAGATCTCGGCGGTCCCGGTCAACTGAGCCGGGGTCC
>PWZC01000410.1 GCA_003567615.1 Gemmatimonadota bacterium
AAGGCGGGTTTCCTCCGGATGTGGTCGAAGCCCTCACCGCCGCCTGGCCCCATCATCGGGTCTGGGAGGACGCCGATCTCTTCTTCGGAGGCGTCCATCTGGTGGCGCGGTCGGCCCGGGGATGGGTCGGAGCCGGCGACCCCCGACGGGGCGGCGTCGCTCGGGTGCTGGACCGGGCCTAGGGGGGAGTGGGGCCAGCCCCTGGGGAACGGGGCAGGACCCTCAGCGAAAGGCGGCCCGAGCCAGGATCTTTCGCCGCCTGTCTCCCCTGCGCTGCGCCGGCGCCAGTTCCCCCGCACCGGCCGACGCCTTGCGATCGCGGCCCGCGATCTTCCGGCCCAGGGTCCTCACCGTTGGAAACTCGAAGATGTCCAGGGGGCAGAGCACTGGCCCGAACCTGTCGTTGGCCCGCCCGACGATCCGAAGCGCCGCCAAACTCGTCCCTCCCAGATCAAAGAAGTTGGCGTCCGGAGGGACGTGTTCCAGATCCAGCACCGCACCCCAGATCTCCGCCAATGCCCCCTCCACGCCCGGCACCGGTGGATCGGGAGAGGGCGAGGCACCATGGGATCCCCCGGGCTCCTCCAGCAGGACCCTGGCTGACTCGGCGAAGACAGTGGCGCCGGCCGGGACATCATCCACCACGGTGACCCCTGCCCCGATGGTCACATCGTCTCCTACCGTGACTTCCGGGAGAATGGTGGCGTTTGTTCCCACATAGACCCGATGACCCAGACGGACCCGAGCATTGAGTACGGCATTGGCTGCCACCACGCAGTGCTCTCCCAACCGGGAACCGTGACCGACCGCAGCGCCCATGAAGACCACACATCCGGGCCCGATCCTGGCTTCAGGTCCGACGGTGGCATTCTGGTAGGCCACGAGGTCCGGCGCTGCTTCCACCCCCAGGAGGTCCACGTCGGAACTCACAAGACCGGTCCACGGAATCCCCCATGCCTCAATACGCGCGGCAACGGCGGCACGGCCACGTGTGGTACGAGCCACGAGACTCACCACCTCCCCGTGGGCCGGATCCACCGAAGCGAGTCGGGAGAAAGGGCCTTCCACCTCCACCCCCAGCTTCCGCACGCCCAGGAGTCCGGGATCGTCATCCAGAAGTGCCACCCGGCTCCACCGTCCGGTGCTCCAGGCCAAGCGCAGAGCCAGCCGGACGCCTTCCGGGTTTCCGGCCCCACAGAGGTACAGGATGGGGGCCTGAACACTTCCCGTCCCGTGTGGGACCTCCCGGGATCGGTTCATTGCGCTGGAGGCGGGACCTCGGGGCCCAGGGGAACCCCGGGCGTCGGCGGATGAGCGGCCACCAGGGAACGACCTTCGGATGAGACGACCACAGGGAGAAGACGCTTCCGGCGTCTCCGCTCCAGCCGGTCCAACTGCCCCTCCCGGACCCGCTCGGCAGCCCCGCTCATCCAGTCCCTACAGTCCTGACAGCGCTCTGGAAGTTCGTCGAATCGCCGGTCAAGGTGAAGCTGACGGTAGGACCCCAACTTTCCCCAGATCTCCGTCAGCGGAGCATGCCAGGCGTTGGCCTCGAAATCCTCCCCCTCCACGTCACCCGAACAACGGGGTACCCGCCCGTCCCAGAAGACGTGCATCATCGTGAGCGCCCATGGACAGGGGATCCGCTCCTCGGTCTCCTGGTGGGCCGGCGTATCCAAACGCCCTCCCCAACTCAGCTTGTTCCTGACCTTCACCGTGGCACCGCGCTCAAGCCAATGCTCGGCGAAGGCCCGCATCTCGTGCTCGTTCTCGTCCATCTCGATGAACTGAACCTGGATCTCCGGGCCATCCTGCATGGCCTGACGTAGCTCGAGAAGATGCTCCACATTCCGGTAGACCACATCCCGATCCCCGTTTACTCGAACCGACGCGTAGACAGGGGCCGAGAAGCCGTCGATGCCGATGACGATGGTGCCCACGCCACTGGTGAGCAACGGAGCGGCCACCTCCGGCACCAGCAGTTGCCCATTGGTGTTCACGTTCATCGAGCGGAGGCCGACCGACGTCCCGTAGCGAAGAAAGGTGATGAGGGCGTCTGGCGCCATGAGTGGTTCCCCGCAGAAGGAGAACCAGATCTCCGTGTCCGGATCGACCCTGGCCACCTCGTCCGCACACTTCTTCCATAGAAGGTAGGGCATGACCCCCTTGGGCCGACGCATCTCGGGATGATGGCACATGGAGCACGCCAGATTGCAGTCGGCGCAGAGTTCCAGGGCCAGCTTCTTCGGAAATCGACTGGGGCCCAGGGTGCGAGCGATTCTCTCCAGTTGGGGATCGAGCATGAAGACTCCTGGATTGGGGGGGGGCGGATCCCGACCTCGGAGACTAGTTCCCGGAATTTCTATGCCAAACTAGACAATACCATGTCCGCGTCGAACCTCGACGCCTCGCTGCCCACGCCCGACACCCTGTGTCAGGGCCGCACTACCTGAAGCGGGCATGCGGCACCGATTGACCCAAGGTGGCGCAGGTGCTGGCCAGTGGATATTTTGCTCGCGGTGATG
>PWZC01000311.1 GCA_003567615.1 Gemmatimonadota bacterium
CTGTTCAAGGCCGGGCGGGTGGGCCACCCCATCCCGGTGGAGTTCTATGTCCTGGTGGCCGAGGTCCTGGCCTTTGTCTTCCGTGAGCGGGCCAAGCGCAATCAGGGCTGGGCCGGGAGCGCCGTCGCATGAGCCCCGCTGCCGCAGGTCCCGAGCAGGCCGGGCTACTGGGCTGGTGGAACCGCCTCCCCGCCAAGGGTGAGGTCTCGGTGGTGGTGGGGATCGTCTTCGTGGTGGGACTGCTGGTCATCCCCCTCCCGTCCTTCCTCCTGGACCTCCTCCTCGCTCTCAGCATCGCCTTCGCCCTCATCGTGCTGCTGACGGCGCTGAATACGGAGAAGGCGCTGGACTTCTCGTCCTTCCCCTCCGTCATCCTCCTCCTCACCCTCTACCGGCTGGCGCTCAATGTGAGCACCACCCGGCTGATTCTGGGGGAAGGGGACGCGGGGCGGGTCATCGAGGCCTTCGGGCAGTTCGTCATCGGCGGGAATTACGTGGTGGGCGTGGTGATCTTCCTGATCCTGGTGGGGATCAACTTCATCGTCATCACCAAGGGCTCGGGGCGGGTCGCCGAGGTGGCCGCCCGCTTCACCCTCGACGCCATGCCCGGGCGTCAGATGAGCATCGACGGGGACCTGAACGCCGGCATCATCGACGAGGACGAGGCCCGCCGACGCCGGGAAGAGATCTCCCAGGAGGCGGACTTCTACGGGGCCATGGACGGTGCCGCCAAGTTCGTGCGCGGCGATGCCATCGCCGCCCTCCTCATCACCCTCATCAACATTCTGGGCGGGATCTTCATCGGGATGGTGCAGCGGGGCATGCCCCTGAACCAGGCGCTCCAGCAGTACACCATCCTGACGGTGGGCGACGGGCTGGTGACCCAGATCCCGGCGCTGGTGGTGGCCACCGCGGCCGGGATCATGGTGACCACGGCCGCCAGCGGCGATCGCCTGGGTAACCAGGTCCTCAAGCAGATGGGCGGACGCTCCAAGCCCCTCTGGATCTCCTCCGGGTTCCTGGCCACCCTGGCCATCGTCCCCGGGATGCCCACCGTCCCCTTCATCATCCTGGCCATCATGTCGGGGCTCGCGGCCCGCTATGCCCCCGAGATCCCAACCTCCAGCCAGGCCGCCGCAGCGGCAGCGGCAGTGCGGCGGGCTCCGGCCCAGGCCGAACTGGAGGGTCCCTCCGAACCCAGGGAAGCCACGCCGGTCCAGGACCTCCTCCAGATCGACCCGGTGGAGCTCGAGGTCGGGTATGCCCTGATCCCCCTTGTTGACCAGGGTCAGGGCGGTGACCTGCTGGAGCGGATCCGCCTACTCCGGAAGCAGGCGGCGGTGGATCTGGGCATCCTCATTCCCCCCATCCGCATCCGCGACGACATCGCCCTGGACGCCAGTGAGTACGTGATCCGGATCCGGGGCACGGAAGCCGCCCGGGGCAACCTCCGCCCCCGCCTCCTCATGGCGCTGGACGCCGGCGAGGTGGAGGCCGAACTGGACGGGGAGCGGACCATCGATCCGTCCTTCGGACTCCCGGCCCGCTGGATTAGCCCCGATGACCGGGTCGAGGCCGAGGCCCGGGGCTGGACGGTGGTGGAGCCTGGAACCGTCCTCTCGACCCACCTCATGGAGGTGCTGAAGGAGCACGCCGCCGAACTCCTGGGCCGTCAGGACGTCCAGGAGCTGGTGGACACCCTGAAGGAGAGCTACCCAGCGCTGGTGGAAGAGGTGGTCCCGGCCCGGGTGGGGATCGGGACCCTCCACCGCGTGCTGCAGCGCCTCCTCCGGGAGCGCGTCCCCATTCGGGACCTGGTCACCGTGCTGGAGACCCTGGCCGACGTGAGCGAGAAGACCAAGGACCCCGAGGCCCTCACCGAGTACGTGCGTCGGGCCCTGGGGCCGGTCATCGCCGACATGCACGCCGACCCCGATGGAGCCATCCGGGGGGTCACCATCGGTCCGCGCCTCGAGGCGGCCCTCACCCGCCTCTTCTCACCCCGCCCCGGCGAAGGCAACGAGATCGTGGAGCCCGGCGCCATGACCCGGGCCCTGACGCAGTTGGACGAGTTGGCCCGGGAACATACCCGGGACGGACGGCCCCGTCCCGTCATCACCGCCCCCACCATGCGGGTGGGCGTACGCCGCCTGCTGGAACCTGTCCTGCCCAACATCCCGGTGCTGTCGCTGGGAGAGTTGCCGCCACAAGTCGCCATTGAAAGCGTAGCCACCTGGGAGATGGAGCCATGAAGATCGACCTGTACCACGGAAAAGACGTCGCCTCGGCGCTTCTGAAGGTCCGCCGAGCCCTGGGCCCCGATGCCGTCATCCTCCACAGCGGTCCCCGTCCCGGCGGGGGGGTGGAGGTCCTGGGCGCCGACCCCGGCGAGGTGGACTCCCTCCGGCGGCTCCTCTCGGGCCATGAAATGGAGCACAGCCTCCGCAGCGAGGCACGCATCCGGCCCCGGGTGGTTGCGTTGGTCGGCCCCGCCGGCGCCGGGAAGACCACGGCCCTCATGAA
>PWZC01000243.1 GCA_003567615.1 Gemmatimonadota bacterium
CCAGCGGGATCTCGGGCCCCACCACCGTGAGGGACATGGACTCTCCCTGGGCAAAGGAGGCCAGGCCCTCCACGTCGTCCGGGGCCAGGTCCACGGCAGTCGCCATGGGCGCCATCCCGGGATTGGGACGGGTAACGAAGAATCGGGCCGATGGAGCATCCTTCCGAAGCTTCCAGAGGAGGGCGTGCTCCCGGCCGCCATTGCCGACAATGAGGATCTTCATGGGGCAACTCTATCCGAAGGAACAGGGGCTGTCAAAGCGGGGGCCTCCGACCCGCACCCGCCGCCACCGGGCGTTCGGAGCACCAGGAGATCCCCCCCCTGGACCTCCACGGCTGCGATCCCCGGAAGGAGGCGGACCCGACCGGTGGGGGAAACCAGGACCTGCTCTCCCCGTGCACCGGCACCGCCGCCACGGATACCGTAGGGAGGGACCTTGCGATGCTGCGAAAGGAGGGAAAGGGACAGCGGACGGAGGAAACGCAGCTCACGCACCACCCCATCGCCGCCTTGCCATGTCCCCGAGCCCCCGGAGCCTCGCCGCAGGCCGAAGCGTTCGACCCGGACCGGAAAGCGGTGTTCCAGGACCTCTACGTCGGTGATCCGCGTGTTGGTCATGTGGACCTGCGTACCGGAGGCGCCGTGGAATCCCGGCCCGGCGCCGGCGCCCCCCGCCACCGTTTCGTAGTAGGAGGTCCGGTTGTCGCCGAACAGGACGTTGTTCATGGTCCCCTGACCCCCGGCCACCAGGTCCAGCGCTCGAAGGAGCGCGTCCACCAGGCGCTGGCTGGTTTCCACATTGCCGCCCACCACCGCCGGACAACGGGTGGGGTCGGCGGGGAAGGGGGGGGAGAGGATCCCCTCCGGAATCTGGAGGCGAACCGGGTCCAGGAGACCTTCGTTGAGTGGAAGGTCCTCTCCCGCCAGGAGTCGGAGGACATAGAGCACGCAGCTCCGTACGATGGCGGGGGTGGCGTTGAGATTCCCCGGGTGGACTGCCGAGGATCCGGTGAAGTCCACCGTGGCCGAGTCGCCGTGGATCTCGATGCCCACCGAGAGGGGAGACCCATCGTCGAGGCACTCCACAGCGCTCCTGATCCCGTCCGGTAGGGAGGCGAGCACGGTGCGGATGCGGTGGGCCGCCCGCTGCTCCAGCGCCTCCATCCGGGAGACGACCTCCATGGGTCCCTCCGTCGTGGACAGCGCCCGGAGAAGGTTGGCGCCCCGGTGGTTGGCCGCCACCTGAGCTGCCAGGTCGACCAGGTTTTCCTCCACCCGGCGCGTCGGATGGGGCCCCGCCAGGAGGAGGGCGCGCATTTCGTCCCACCGGGCCTTTCCGTCCCGAACCAGCAGACGGGGCTGGACCACCACCCCCTCCTCCGCCAGGGATCGGGCATCAGGAGGCATGGACCCTGGACGCCGCCCTCCGATTTCGGCGTGATGGGCTCGACTGGCCACGTAGCCCAACAGGAGGGGCTTTTCGCCTGGGCCGTCCGCTCCCAGGGGGGCGTGCACAGGGGTAACCACAGTGACGTCGGGGAGATGGGATCCGCCGGCTCCGGGGTGGTTGGTCACGGCGGTATCGCCGGGCCGGAGGTCAAGCGCCTGGGCAACGGCCCGGACGCAGGCGCCCATGGCGCCCAGGTGAACCGGGACGTGGGGGGCGTGGGCGACCAGCCGACCCCAGGGATCCAGGAGGGCGCACGAGTAGTCCCGCCGCTCCCGGATGTTCACGGAGATGGCGGTGCGCCGGAGCTGCTCCCCCATCTCCGTCACCAGGCCCCGGAACCTCTGGGCGAAGAGCTCACTTCCGGCGGCTGATTGAAGGGCCACGGGGCTGTCGGCCAGGGCGGCATCGGCCTCGAGAAGAAGGGAGCCGTCGCCGAGGATCCGTCCCCGCCACCCCGAGGCCACCACGACGGAGGTGTGCTCGGCCCGGAGGAGGGCGGGTCCGTTGATCCGGCTCCCCGGCGGTAGCCTTTCCCGGTCCCATGCCGGCACCTGGCGCCAGGCTCCGTCGAACCAGGCTCGAGCGGATTCCGGGAGAGGAGGATCCAGGGAGGGGACGGGTTCCACCGGCTCCACCGGGCGCCCTTCCTCCTCCATGGTCACCCGCAGGGAGACCACCTCCAACTCCAGGCCCGCCGCTCGGTGGCCGAAGACCTCCTCATAGGCCGATTCGAAGGCGCTGCGCAGATTGGTCCCGCACAGCGGAACCTCGAGCGTCGACTCCTGCCCCAGGTACCTGAGATGGGCCACCTCGTCCCGAACCCGGATCCGGTCCCGGTCCGCTCCCTCCTCCTCCAGGGCGGCTCGTCCCTTCTCTCTCATCTCCTGCGCCAACTCCTCCAGGCGCGGGGCGACCGTGGCCAGCGGGGCGAGCACCTCCTTCAGCACCACCCGCTCCGGCGCAGCGTGCTCGAGCCCCACGGCGCTCAGGATGCCGGCCTCCCGGGGAAGGACGATCCGTCGGACGCCCAATCGCCTCGCCAGCGCACAGGCGTGCTGACCCCCGGCACC
>PWZC01000265.1 GCA_003567615.1 Gemmatimonadota bacterium
CCGAGGGGCCGTCAGCGTCGGGGTTGGAGCGGACGGCTCCGTCGACTTGACCGACGGTCATGGGGAGGCATATGGGTGACAGGGTATCCCACTCCTCAAGGGGCGGATCGGGTTCCTCTTTCCTCCTGCGACCTCCTTGGAGTTGGGGCTGTCGGCACCGACCCATCCGGGGTCGGTGCCACCGTCTGCCCTCCTGAAGGATGGCTTTCCATGTGGACTCATTCTCCTCGCCCCGGCTTCCCTGCCCTTTCGGGTTCGCGTCTCTGGACTGCGGTTCTGTTCGGGTCCTTGGCACTCCCGGCATGTGGGGTTGAGCGTCCCACCGCCGACGCGGGCAATGCCGCCGATGCGGCGGCAGCGGAGGGGGTGACGGTGGGTACTACCTTCGAGGTGGAGCTGCCGTCCGGGACCCATGCGGAGATGGAAGCGCTGGGCATGGAGGTCCCCCTGCACGGCCGCCTCTATGTCGTGGTGGACCGGGTGGGGGACTGGACACCGCCGGCCGGTTCCCCCGACACCGATGTCCCGGAGCCGCGACGCCGGGTGGGGGCGACCGGGGTGCCCTTCTGGGGGATCCAGGTACGGAATGTGGAAGGGGATGGCCTCATGACGCTGACGCCGGGGATGGACGGAGTCCGGGGCTATCCCCTGGAGGATCTGAGTTCCCTTCCTCCGGGGGAGTACCGGGTGCAGGTACTCTTGAGTTCCTGGACCACCTACCACCGGGCCGATGGACACGTTCTGGAGATGCACCGGGAGACGGGGGAGGGCCAGAATCCCTGGATTTCGCCGGGAAACGCCCACTCGGAGGTGGTGACGGTCCGCCTGGGGGGAGGTGATGGCCCGGAACGGGTTCGCCTCTCCCTGGACCGGGTCATCCCGCCCTTGCAGCCGCTCCAGGAGGGCGACGTGCTGGAGCTGGGAAATCCGAGGGATCGGGAGCAGGTCCGATTCGTCAAGATCCGCAGCGAACTCCTGTCCGAGTTCTGGGGCCGGGATATGTATCTGGGAGCCAACGTCCTGCTGCCCCGGAGTTGGGAACCCGGCTCGGAGCGGCGCTACCCGGTGCTCTTCCACCTGGGCCACTTTCCGGGAGACCGGACGCCCTTCGGGTTCGACCCCGGCGCCCCCGGGAGCGGTCGGACAGCAGGGTTCTCGGAATTCTGGATGTCGGATGAGGCGCCGGAGATGTTCATTGTGACCATCCGGGACGCCAATCCCTTCTATGACACGTCGTACTCGGTGAATTCGGCCAACGTGGGCCCCTACGGCGACGCCATTACCCAGGAACTCATCCCCTTCCTGGAAGCGGAGTTCGGCATGATGGCCGAGCCCTGGTCCCGGGTCCTGGCCGGTGGGTCCACCGGAGGGTGGGAGGCGCTGGCGCTTCAGATCTTCCATCCCACCTTCTTTGGCGGTGCCTGGTCGTGGTGCCCCGATTCGGTGGACTTCCACGCCTACCAGATCGTGAACATCTACGACGATGAGAACGCCTACGAGCGGGATCGGGGCTGGGTGACGGTGGAGCGACCGTCAAACCGCCTCCCCGATGGGAACGTGCAGTTCACCATGCGCCAGGAGGGCCACTACGAGTTGGCGGTGGCGGACCGCAGCCGGTCCGGAGGGCAGTGGGCCATCTGGGAGGCGGCGCATGGACCGGTGGGGGCGGACGGCTATCCGCGGTCCATCTGGGATCATGAGACCGGCGTCATCGACCGGGAGACGGCGGAGTACTGGAGGGAGAACTTCGACCTCCACCATCACCTGCGGGAGAACTGGTCCAGCATCGGAGCAGACCTCCGGGGAAAGCTCCACATCGCCACCGGCGACATGGACTCCTACTACCTGGAGTTGGCGGTGTACCGGTTGGAGGAGTTCCTGGA
This sequence comes from Gemmatimonadota bacterium, assembly GCA_003567615.1. Lineage (GTDB taxonomy): Bacteria > Gemmatimonadota > Gemmatimonadetes > Longimicrobiales > Gaopeijiaceae > PWLA01. Next base: position 1,884 of record PWZC01000265.1, read on the forward strand.
CCAGGCCACCAATCCCGCTGCCGACGCCCGGGTGGAGTACGGCCGGCGCCGACCCCACTGCTGGCTGGGGGAGTCGCCGGAGCGTTCCGGTGAGGAGATCAACTACCGGGAATTCATTCTGGAGGTTGGGGCATACCTGGCGGGACGGGCGCCGGCCGCAGCGCCACGGGAGTGGCTCCCCGGGCGTTGACGGGGACCCCGAAACGCACCGCCCACTCCAGGCCCCTGATCCGCCGGCGCCGTCACGAAACGAGGCCCCGAACCAAGCGGTCCGGGGCCTCTGGTCCTTCCTTCCCTCCCTCAGGGCACAGCGCCCCTACTCAGGGCACAGGGCCCCTACTCAGGGCACAGGGCCCTACTGGCCCGAAGCAGCCCCCGCGATCTCCAGCAGCGATCCGGCCAGGGCCCGGATGCGGGCCTCGTCGCCCTGGATCTCGCCGGCTGAGACCTGCCTGGCGTCGGCCCATAGACCCACCGCCAACTCCGAGAGGGCCGCCCGCTGGGCCGGGCCGCTCAGCCCCTCAATCCGGTCCATCTCGGTGCGAACGACGCCCAGGCGCTGGGCCGGAAGCCCGTCATGGCGAGCGAGTTGGTCATAGAAGGCCCGGGCCACCACCATCTCCGCCGGCC
>PWZC01000097.1 GCA_003567615.1 Gemmatimonadota bacterium
ATGGGATCGCTCGAGGGGGGCCAGGTCGGCCGGCGCCACCCGTGAGTCCGGCAGTCGGCCCGCTTCGAGCCGCCGGGCCTGGTGCCGCTGTCGGAGGGTCGAGAAGAAGTCCAGGGCCTCCCGGAGGTCCGCGGCACCGGCGGGCGAGATCACTCCATCACCGGCGAGGCGCTGGAGTCGGTCGCGGGTGCCCAGTTCGGGGATCCCCGCCACGAGGGCGTGGACCCGGACCAGATCCACCAACGGCTGGATCCCCCGACGCTTGATCTCCAGCGCCGGCTCCTCGTCTCCGCTCCGCTCCACCACGAAACGGCGAAAGATCCCCAGTGGCGGCGGGTTCCGGACCGCCACCGCCGCCATCTGGGCGGCGAAGATCTCATTCTCCCGGGTGTGGTCCAGAAGGCGCTCCCGGAGCCGGTCCGCCACCGCCACCCCGGCGCCGAGTCCCCTCAGGTCGAAGAGGATCCCGGCGTGGATCAACTCTTCCATGGCGGGCTCCAGGGTCCATCGCCGGAACGTGCGGTCCCAGCCATCCAGGGTCTGACGCCACAGGGCCTCCGAGGCCATGACCCTCCCGGGGCAGGGCGGATATCCGGCCCGGGACAGGGCCCGGACCATACGCTGCCCCAGCGAGGCCCAGTCGGTGGCGGCGGCTCCCTCCGCCACCGCCCCGTCTCCCGACCCGTCCCGACCCCCATCCTCCGGATCCGGGAAGGGCAGGACCAACCCGTGATCCTGATCGGAATGGAGCCCCATCTCCCGCCGGGCCTGGGATCCGAAGACGAGCCAGGCCCCTCGCCGCCCTTCTTCCCGTGTTTCCAGGAGCCGCCGGGCCAGGGTGTCGGCCACCCCGGTGAGGATACGCTCCACTTCGGCGGGACCGAGCCCCCCCCGGTTGAGGGAGAGGAAGAGGCGATCCCGCTCCCGGGCCACCCGAAGGGCCTGCAGGAGGGTGGGCGCCTTGCGGATGCGGTCGCCGAGGAAGACGGGGTGAAGCGCCTGTTCCCGCAGGAGATCCGTGGCGCTCACCACCCCCACCACCCGGTCCCCTTCCACCAGAGGCAGGTGGTGGATCCCTTCCCGCACCATGGTCAGGATCGCGTCCAGCCGGGTGACCTGAGGGGCCAGGGTGATGGGATCGGGGGTCATGACCTCCCGCACCGGCGTCTCCGGCGGGACACCGGCGGCCAGGACCCGGGTGCGCAGGTCCCGGTTCGTCACGATCCCCACGAGTCGGTTCCGGCCCGGTCGTTCTTCCTCCGTTTCCCTCCCCGGCTCTTCCCCATCCCCGCCCGCCCCTGACACGATGAGCAGCGAAGCCACTCCGGCCTCGGACATGCGGATGGCGGCCTCCCGGATGGAGAGACCCGGCCGGCCCGTCACCGGGGCACGCCGAACCAGATCGCCACAGGGAGCGAGGAGGTCGGTGCGGGGTGCGGTGGGCCCCGTTTCGGCGTGCAGGCTCCGGAGCGCCCGACCCAGCCGCTTGGCAAGGCCCTCCGAGAGAGCTGCCATGAACTCCGCCTCCCCGGTGCGGAGACGGTGGAAGATCTCGGCGGGCAGGAGATAGAGGAGGGTGTCCTCCACGGCGTGGGCAGATCGGGCCGTGGGTGAGCCGGAGAGGAGGGACGGCGCGCCGAACACCTCTCCTTCCCCCATGCGCTGCGCCAGAGCGCCCTCCTCGTCCCGCAATTCCACCGCTCCACTGCGCACCAGGTAGAGATGGGTGGGTGCCGTGCCGACCCCGAAGACGGTGTCGCCGGCTCGGTGGTAGCGTACCCTGAGCCCCCGCACCGCCGCCTCGAGCCCCCCTTCGGAGAGCCCATCGAAGGGAGGGTGGAGGGCCAGGAAATCCCGGATTTCAAGGAGTTCAGGTTCCATGACCCGACCCGGCCTGTCAGTCCGACTCGCCGGGGCTCTCGGCCACCTGGTCCAGGCGAGCCTCGATGCGGCGGCGGAGGGTTCGGCGGATTGTGGCGGCCCGATGACGCTGCCGCTCCACAGGGGTGGACGGTTCGAAGGGGGGCACCGGGGTGGGGCGCCCCTGGTCATCCACCGCCACCATGGTGAAGTAGCAGGAATTCGTGTGGCGCCGGGTGCCCTTCCGGATGTCCTCGGCCTCGACCCGGATCCCCACCTCCATGGAGGTTCGCCCCGCGAGATTGATGGAGGCCCGGAAGGTCACCAGCTCACCCACATGAATGGGCTCGCGGAAGACCACCTGGTCCACCGACAGGGTGACGGCATAGCCTTGCGAGAACCGCGAAGCGCAGGAGAAGGCCACCCGGTCAAGAAGGTTCAGGAGCGCTCCCCCGTGCACCTTCCCACTGAAATTGGCCATATCCGGCGTCATGAGGACGGTCATCTCCAGACGCCGTCGCTCCTTGCTGTCCGAATCTTCCACCGTCGACGCTCCTGACTCCGTGCCCGGCATTTGGCGGACCCACCCGCGCATCCGCACCCAAGTGACGCCGGAAGGTAGATGGGCCCCGGGGCTGGTGCAAAGCGGCGG
>PWZC01000081.1 GCA_003567615.1 Gemmatimonadota bacterium
AGGCGCACCGGGAGGCTGCGGCGCGCTCCTGTGCGAACCCGACCACCCGCCAGGGTCTGGCGCAGAAAGTCCCGGACTGCCTCGCCAAATCCCTCGCTGGATAGACTTTTCTCGGCCAGCCCCAGTGCCACGGCTCGCTCCCCATCCACCAGCCGACCCGTGAGAAGGAGGTCGAGGGCCGACCCCAACCCCAGAAGCCGGGGGAGGCGCGTAGTCCCACCCCAGGCCGGCAGGATCCCCAACTGGACCTCGGGCAGGCCCAGGCGGGTGCGGGGATGATCAGAGACCAGACGGTAGGTGCACGCCAGAGCCAGTTCAGTCCCTCCGCCCACGCAGGGGCCGTGGATGGCTGCGACCGTGGGAACCGGGAGTCTCTCCAGGCGCAGGAAGATCCGCTGACCGAACCGGGCGGCGGCAACCCCTGTATCCGGGTCCTCGATGGCGGCGATGGCCTCCACATCTGCGCCCAGGATGAAGCTGTCGGGCTTCCCACTCTCCACCACCACACCCGTGATGGATCCTCGCCGGGCAAGGTCTTCCAGGTGATCGACGATGGCTCCCAGCCTCGTCATGACCTCCTGGGTCAGGATGTTTGCGCTTCGGTGGGGATCGTCGAACCGGATCGCGGCAAGGCCCCCCTCCTCCAGGTGAAGGTGGGGACAAGAGACCGCAGAGACAGGGGGCTGACCGGCCATGACGGGGCTTCCTGACGTAGACGGCGAGGGGGGGAGCGGTATGACTAATCTAGGGGAAACGCCCCGAAATCAACGGGAAACGCCCCGAAGCCCCGGGAAAGGGGGGCTTCGGGGCGCTCCGAACGGGGAGGCTGACGTCCCCCGGGGCTCAGAACACGTCCCGGATCCGGGCATTCTCCCTCGTCAGGCGAAGTTGGACCGGATCGCCCCGCTCCACGTTGACCCGGACGTTCCAGTAGAGCTCCTCGGCCGTGAGCTGCTGACGGGCGTGGACCCACCACTCTCCGGGAGCAGGCCGCATGCGGGCCGTGCCGGTAGCGTCGGTGGTGTCGGCCATGATCTCCATCCGGGTTTCCTGGAGGCGCGTCGCCACGATCTCCGGATAGTCGGCGAAGGCGTCGTCCTCCCAGATCTCCACCTCGATCCGTAGCCTGTCCAACTCCTCGAGCGTCTCGGCCTGCAGTTCGGTGAAGCGTTCAAACGCCGTGTCTCGGCGGGACTCGGCGCTCAGGACCTGGCTCTCCACCGCGTTGAACTCGGCGAACAACTCGCGGTACCGGGCTTCGCCGGGGTTGAACTGCGCCATCTCATCGCTGATCTGCTGAAGCCGTTCCCGCTGTTCGAGCCACTGGGCCTCGGCCTCCCGCCACTCGGTCTGGGCGGCGATGATGGAGTCGCGGGCCTGGGCGAGCTCCGGGGGCATCTGCGGCTCGGGTGTGTCTGCCGCAGCAGTGAGGGAATCGAAGATGTGATCCCGGTCGAAGGGCAGGAGTTGAATGGCCAGGTTCTCCACGGGCCGGAGCTCCATTTCACCGGTCTCCGGGTTCATCCGCTCCACCTCGGCGGTGACCACGAGTTCGCCTGGTCCGCAGGCGGCCAGGATGGAGAGGGGGAGGATGGCACTCCACAGGCTTCGACGCTTCATAGGGGTTCGCTCCGACGTGGTTCGTGAAAAGACGCCCGAAAGTACAATGGAGAGGGAAGGCCAGCAAGGAGAGTCCCAGCATTTTCTCCAGGGCTTCCCGTCAGGGGGAGTCGGGCTCAGCGTCCAGGCCCCCGTTGGATCATCTCCAGGGGACCCAATACGAAGGTCCGGGGCGGGGCCGCGGCCGTTGCCGCTGCGGCCAGCGCTTCGGGGGACAGTTGCCAGAGAATCCTGCCGAACTCCTCCAGCTCGCCCGCACCCCGGTGATCCCGGGCCAGACGTCGGCTTCGCTCAGCCGGGTCCGACATGGACAGAAGCGTCTGGTTCCGGAAACGTCGCCGTGAGAGTTCGAAAAAGGATCCCTGGGGTGGGGCCTCGGCCAGGGCTTCCATGGCTGAGGCCACCCGCCCTTCCCAGCGCCCGGCTGCTCTCGGATCGGCCGTGAGCGAAGCGATGACCACAGGTCGGCCATCGATGCTGGTCACCTGTACATCCGCTCCGTAGAGACCTGGGTCGGGAGGGGATGGGACGAGAGTCTCCAGAAGATTGTGGGCCAGGAACTGGAGGAGGGTGGACGAGGCATCAGCGGGAAACGCCCATGCCACAGCCATCCAGGCCGCCGTAAGCTCCATGTCCACCGCGACCCGGTCGGGTGAGTCCCAGGCCCTTGCCCCGGTGAGCGGGGGCGGATCGGGAGTGGGTCCAGGGGCCCGGAGCAGACGTGTTCGGAGGGGGGCAGGGATCTGGGAGAGCCCTGCGGTATCGGGAGCCAGGTGTTCGGCCGGAGTGGGGGCGCGAGATGTCACGGCCGAAGTCGCCTGCGCCGATCTCTCCGTGAAGGGGGTCACCGCAGAGACCACCCGGGGCTGAATGCCGGTTCGTCCCTGGACGTCGCCCGGGGCCACAGGACCCACCACCACCGTCAGGGCATCGGCGACCCCGAGATAGGACCTGAGGTGCGACTCCAGATCATCGCTGACGATTCTGGCCACACTCTCCGGGGTGCCTCGGATCGGTCGAACCTGGAAGCCGTTGGGACCTGCCAGGAGACGGGTCCGCTCAAGCTCGAAGATGCGGACCGGAGCCCCACCCTCGAAGACGAGTCGGGCACGATGCTCTTCCCTGATCCTCTCCAGGTCTCCCATGGTGGAAGGAGACGCGGAAAGAACGCCCTCCACCCGGTCCAGGGCCACCCGCCAGGCGGCAGGGGGCGCCAGGAGCGTCATCAGTACGTCATCTCTCGTCACCTCCACGGTGACAGCGGCCCCCAGATCCGCGACCCGGCGTCCCGCTTCCCCCTCGAGCCAGCGGCCCAGGAGGTGTGTGGTCCCTTCCCGACCTTGCGGATCCCGTGCGGCTCCGCCGGGGAAGAGGAGCGTGACAGCCACCAGCGAACCCCGGGGATCCGGTTGCACCAGAAATTCCCGCTGGGCCGAGCCTGGGTCTCCGGGTTCGACTCCCATGGTGGTGGGCGCCCCGAAGGGAGTCGACCCCGGCAGTGGGAGCAGAGCCAACAGCAGGAGGGGGAGGATGGGGTTCAAGGGCGGAGCTCCTGCACAGCGGGGGACGAGGCGGCAAGCTCCTCCAGTAGATCCCGCACCGCCTGGGTCTGTCGAGCGCTCAGGGATGAGAGGAGTTCCGAGCCCGCTTCGATCCGGTCCGTACCGTCCCACCCCTGTCCAACCAGATCAGCCAGCCCCCACGGCGTTCCCGCCCCTTGCCGGAGTTCCGTCCGGACCTGGGTCGCCAGGGCGTCGATCCCCTCCTCGCTCAGTGCCGCCAGACCCTCCCGGGGAAGTCCCTCCAGGCGGGTACGGAGGGCAGTCAGCCCTCGATTGTAGGCGGCTCCGGAAAGGACCAGAGCGCGCTGATAACCGATCTCCCAGAGCTCTACCGATGCCTCGTAATCGCCTGGCGCACCTCGGAGCACCTGACCCAGATGGCGTGCCGCCAGGATCTGCGGGGCCGGGCCGTGTCTGCCATTCAGCGCATAGCCCCGGGCAATCCAGTGGCGATTTACCTCCGGAGTGGGGCGGGGTGATCCAGTATCCTGCGTGGGTGGAAGCTGCGGGGAGGGGCCCTCCTCAGGCAGCCCCAGGTCCGAGAGCGCGGACAGGAGGAGGATGGGGTCGACGCGACCGGCTGCCACGACACGGATCTGCGATCGCACGTGGGTTCGGGACCAGAGGGCGGTGAGTCGCTGGGGCCCCATGCGATCCAGGGAACCTGGAGAGCCCTGCAAGGGGACGGCGCCCGGTGACAGGGCCGTCAGAAGCTGGATGGCCAGCGCCCCCTCGGGGGTCTCCCGGCGCCGGTCCGACTCAATCCGGGCCTGACGCAATCCCGCGTCAAATCGACCGGCGTCAGGTGGAGCCAGGGCTTCCCGGAGGATCCATCCCATGAAATCCAGGTCGTCGACAGTCCCCGACACCTGATACACCAGCGCACGGGGTGTCCGGTGGGCCTCGGCTCGCACACCGACCCGTGCGGCCAGTTGGTCCATCCTCTCCTGAGCCTGGATCCGCAACAACTGACCGGCTCCGGCGTCCTCCACAGCCTCCTGGAAGGGGACGGAGACCCGGATGGACACGACCTCCGAGCTGCCAACGGCGAAGAAAGCCAGCGACGGGCCTCCGGGCGGCTGCAGGACGGTATCAGGCGTGAGGATGTCGTCCCGGGCGGACAGGGAGGCAGGACGATCGTCCCCCTGCGGTGAGAAAGCCGGAGCCTCCCCAAGCGTCAAACCCCAGACGGCCAGGACGACGAGGATGGTCACGGGGATCCGCAAACTGGAATGCGTGGAGGGAGTGGGTTCTTCCATGGTGGAAGGCACGTAGGAAGCCGGTGATCCAGCCCCCTCTTCCTCAGGGTACGACGTCGGTGAGCAGATAGTTCCGGGGATCCACAGGCCGCCCGCCCACGTGGACTTCGTAGTGGAGGTGGGGAGAGGTGGCAATTCCGGAGCGTCCAACCCGGGCAATGACGTCACCCCTGGAGACCTCCTGACCGACGCGCACCTTCACCTCAGAGGCATGGGCATAGAGGGTGGAGTATCCGAACCCATGGTCCAGGATTACGGTGAGGCCGTAGCCGGCACGGCGTCCCGCGAAGGTGACCCGGCCCTGCGCCGACGCCAGGATCGGCGTTCCGGTGGGGGCGGAGATATCCATACCCGTGTGGGGACGGGCTTCATGGTGGATGGGGTGCATCCGGGAATGACTGAACCCCGATGTGATGGCTCCGGCCGCCGGAAGGATGGACGGAGTCGACTTGAGAAGTGCCCGGTGGTTCACGAGCTCTTCACCGGCCTCGGACAGGCTCTCCCGGAGGAGACGCGCCCGACGCTCCAGCGCGTGGATGTCGTAGGTGAGGGCGAACGCCCCCGAAGCCGCCTCCTCATCCAGTTCATAAAGGGGGTGGGAGCGGAGATCCGGCGACCCCGGGCCGCCGATCCCCACGCGCTGCACCTCGGCATCGATGGGATCGAGCCCGGCCACGAGACGGATCTCGGAGTCCTTCTCCACCAGGGACTGAAGTTCGCCCCGGAGTCCATCTACCTGATCCCGCATCGTATTGAGTTCCGCCGCGAGCACCCGATTCTGTCTCTCGAGGAGGTGCTGAGCGACGCCGTCCCGGGCCTGGAGCGCCACCGTGACACTTGCCACGATGAAAAGCAGGGCCAGTGCGGAGGCACCTGCCGCGAAAAGCCGGAGGCGTTTTGCAGGGAAGGAGATCTGCTTGTGATTCTCCCGATCTCCACGGATCAGGAGAAGGGTCCAGTGTTCCTGGCTCATGAACCTCGTAAGGCCGGCGAACCGGCTGCCGATGAAATGCCCTCGTCGTCGGAGCGGATGTCCTACGACGTCAGGATCGAAGGGATCAGAGTGGGCGACGCAAACGGTACAGGATACCTCGCCAAAGGGTCCCCGGTCAAGGTAAACCGGAGACCCCGGCGGGCGCGCATCTCCAACCTCAGGTCTCCAATTCGATCCGGGGAAAGAGCGGTGTCGCCTTCCGGATCGTAAGGGTGTGCAGGGGGAGGGTGCGTGCCTCGTTCAGGCGTGGCACCGTGTCAAGTCCGAGGTGGGCGGCCAGTTCGGCGGCCTTCCCGGGCATGGCCGGAAGGAAGAGGGCGCTCAGCACCACCAGAGCTCTGAGAAGCGAGGCCAGCGTCTCATCCAGATCGGCCTCAGCTCCTTCCCGCCGGGCCTGGCTCCACGGTTCCCGATCCTCCACATACCCATTGGCCACCCGCGCCAGATCCATGGCGGCGCCCAGCGCCTCGTGGACACGAAGTCGCTCCATCCCGGAGGCCACGGCAACCAGGGTATCGTCCAGAGCCTGGGCCAACCCCTGGTCCCCAGCCGATTCCGGAATGCGCCCGTCCCGGTACCGGACGATCATGGAAGTAACCCTGCTCGCCAGGTTTCCGAGCACGTTGGCGAGCTCGTCGTACCGGGTGAGGAAGCGTTCGGGGGTATAGGAGGCATCTTCCCCGGTGGGCATCTCCCGGAGGAGGAACCACCGCACCGGATCGCTTCCGAAGCGGGCCCGAAGCTCCAGCGGATCCACTACATTGCCCAGCGACTTGGACATCTTCGTCTCGCCTACGATCCACCATCCGTGGGCCAGGATCCTTCGCGGCAGCGGGAGCCCGACCCCCATGAGGAGGGTGGGCCAGTACACGGCGTGGGTGGTCAGGATGTCCTTTCCCATGAGGTGCACGTCCGCAGGCCACCACGATCCTGCGACATCGTCGAACCCCTGGTCGCCCGGTTCGGCATCGGGACGGATGGCGCCGGAGGCCGTGAGGTAGTTGATGAGGGCATCCACCCACACGTACGTAACGTGCTCTTCATCGAAGGGGAGCGGGATTCCCCAGGCCAGTCGGGATCGTGGTCGGGAGATGGAGAGGTCGCCCAGGGGGTTCTGGAGGAAGCCCAGCACCTCGTTTCGCCGCTTCTCAGGACGGATCCACCCGGGATTCTCCTGGATGTGGCGGATGAGATCGTCCTGAAAGGCACTCATCCGGAAGAAGTAGTTCTTCTCCCGGATCAACTCCACGGGGCGGCCTGCAATGGGGTCGGTCCGACCGGGACCCAACTCCTTCTCGGTGAAGAAGCGCTCTTCGTGGACCGAGTACCATCCCTCGTACTCCGCCTCGTAGATGTGCCCCCGATCCATGAGCCGCTGGACAAAGGCCTGCACCACCGCCCGATGTTCACTCTCGGTGGTCCGGATGAAACGGTCGTAGGAGATGTCCAGGTCGGACCAGGCCTCCCGGAATCTCCCCGCCATGGCGTCGCAGAGTGCCTGCGGCTCCATGTTCCGTCGGGCCGCCTCTTCCTGGATCTTCTGGCCGTGTTCGTCCGTTCCAGTGAGAAACATGACCTGGCGGCCTGCCTGGCGATGATACCGGGCCAGCACATCCGCCAGAAAGGTGGTATAGGCATGCCCGATGTGCGGCTCCCCACTGGCATAGTAGATGGGGGTGGTGAGGTACTGGCGATCCGGAGATGGGGGCGAGGAGGAAGACACGGCGGTGACGGCGTCCTTTGCGTTACGGTGAATCGGTCTTCGGGTTGCGGCCGGGAGGGGTCAGGAGCGACGACCGAAGGGACCGTTCGAGGCTTCCTTGACCTCCTTTTTCAGGTCACTCAGGGTCACGGTGCGACGGTCGCCCTCGTCATCCCGGAGGGTCACCACCTCACTCCAGATATCCACCTTCACCACCCGCTCCTCGCCGCGGGCGGTCCGAAGCTGACGACCCTCCCTGGGAAAGCGACGTCGGGCCTGCAAGTAGGCGTCGTGTTCGTACTGGAGACAGCACATGAGGCGTCCACAGCAACCGGAGATCTGCGCCGGATTCAGGGAGAGATCCTGATCCTTCGCCAACTGAAGTGACACGGGCTTCAGTTCGGGCAGCCAGGTCGAACAGCAGAGTTCGCGACCACAGCGGCCCACTCCGCCCAGGAGCGCCGACTCGTCCCGGACGCCGATCTGGCGGAGTTCGATCCGGGTCCGGAAGGTCCGCGCCAGGTCCCGGACCAGCTCCCGAAAATCGACCCGACGGTCGGCGGTGAAGTAGATGGTCAACTTCTTTCGGTCGTACTGCCACTCGGCTTCGGTCACCTTCATCCGGAGTCCGTGCCGATCCACCTGGCTCCGGGTCTCATCCCGGACCCGTGCCTCGTCTTCCCGCATCTGGCGCAGGCGCGAGATCTCCTCCGACCCGGCCTGTCGGACAATCTGCCGGTCCGGTTCCGGGACACCGCACCCGCCCGAAGACGCGGAGCACTTCCGCTCGGCCACAGTCCCCAGGGCCAGGACGAGTCCCACGTCCTCCCCGCGGTCCGCCTGCACCACCACATAGTCCCCCGGGGTGACGTCCAATCCCCGGACCATGAAGTAGTCCTTCCGATTTCCCTTGAATCCAACCTCGGCAAAGCCGGCCACCGGTGTCCTCCTTGATCCTCTACTCAGGCTCCGACCAGGCCCCCATCTCCCCGTACTTGGCCCACCGGAGACGACGGCGCTCGTCGGAATCCATCTTCCTGAGTTGGCCCAGATGGGTGAGAAGTGCGGATTTGAGGGCCTCGGCGGTGGCGTCCCAGTCCGCGTGCGCGCCTCCGGGGGGTTCCGGTACCACCTCATCCACCACACCCAGCCCGAGGAGATTGGTGGAGGTGAGCTTGAGCGCCGCCGCCGCCTTGTCCCGGTGATCGGCGGACCGCCACAGGATGGCGGCGCACCCTTCGGGCGAGATGACCGAATAGATGGCGTGCTCCAGGATGAGGATGCGGTCGGTGACTCCCAGGGCCAGGGCACCACCGGATCCGCCCTCGCCCACCACGACCGAGATGCTTGGGACCCTCAGCCGAGCCATCTCACGGAGGTTCAGGGCGATGGCCTGGGCCTGACCCCGTTTTTCGGCGCCGATGCCGGGATAGGCGCCCGGTGTGTCGATGAGGGTGATGACGGGACGGCCGAACTTCTCCGCCATCCGCATGAGTCGGAGCGCCTTCCGGTATCCCTCAGGATGGGGCATGCCGAAGTTGCGGAGCAGGTTCTCCTTCATGTCCCGCCCCTTCTGGTGCCCGATGACCATCACCGGGTCGCCGTCCAACCGGGCCCAGCCTCCAACAATGGCCGCATCATCCCGATACGCCCGATCCCCATGGAGCTCCAGGAAATCATCGAAGACCCGCTCCAGGTAGTCCAGCGTGTAGGGGCGCTGAGGGTGCCGGGCCACCTGCACCTGTTCGATGGGCGAGAGGTTCTGATAGACCTCCTCCCGAAGCGTCGCCAGCTTGTTGCGAAGAGCCGAAAGTTCGGAGGAGACATCGATCCCCTTCTTCCGGGCAACATCCAGGAGCTTGTCGATCTGATCCTGGACCTCCACCATGTCCCGTTCGAATTCGAGATGCGCCTTCGTGGCCAAGGGCTCCTCCCTTTCCAGATGGATTCGGTCCCGACGGGCCGGTCGGGATTCCGAGGGATCCTGAACCTAATGCGGGGCCGACGGGATTGAGAAGCCCCGAGCCGGTTCGGGGGATGTGATGGCGGGGTGGCAGGTCAGACGTGGATCTCCTCGATCCACTGCGGCACCGGCGGAGGAGCGTAGTCCGCCATCTGGTCGAGGAGGGCGGAAGGACTGGACGCCACCAGGATCATGCGTCGGTGAGCCTCCTGCATGAACCCCTCGTGGCGGATGCGGTCGAGGAGCTTCACCAGATCGTCGAAGTAGCCGTTGGCATCCAGCAGTCCGCACGGCTTACCGTGGAGCCCAAGTTGTGCCCAACTCAGCACTTCGAAGAATTCTTCCAGCGTGCCCAAGCCACCGGGAGCCGCTATGAATCCATCAGCGCGCCCCGCCATCTCGGTCTTTCGCTCGTGCATGGACTCGGTGACGATGAGTTCGGTGAGACCCGTGTGGGCCACCTCCCGATTGAGGAGGACCCGGGGAATGACTCCCACCACGCGTCCTCCCTCGTCCAGGACCGTCTGGGCCAGGCGCCCCATGAGACCCATCCTGGATCCGCCGTAGATCAGGGTGATCTCCCGGCGGACCATGAGCCGGCCCAGGGTCGAGGCCGCTTCCAGGTGCCGTGGGTCCTCTCCCGCGCTCGAGCCGCAGAAGACGCAGATGTTCCGGAGTCGGTGCAGGTGGTCGTTCACGGCGGCTCGCTGGAAAAGGGGAATCCCGGGCCCCGGGCCCCGGCCCCGGGATGACGGGCCGGACCCGGCCGGAATGGCTGTTCGGCCCAAAAGGTCTGCAGTGGAGCGTCAGGACGTGGCAGCGGCGCCTTCCCACGGCTCTCCGCCGAAGACGCATTCGAAGGCCTCGACCTCGTCCAGCGTCAGGGCCGACACCGAGGTCGGCACTCCCAGCCCTCTTTCCACGGTCGAAGAGTCCTCATCGGGCCCGGGCATCCCGGCCAGCGCCCGTCGCTTGTGGGGCAGCTCATACACCACCGGGATGAAAAGGGAAGGCCGGAAGTGACGATCAGCGTCACCCCTATCGTAACAGAATATCCGGGGCGTGTCCGACCCGATCCGTAGGCAGGCTTCCAGAAGCGGGCGAGCCAGGGGGTCCGAGCGGTTTCCCGTCGGCACGTAGAGGACGTCCGGACGGAGCTTGGCCAGGATATCCCGGAGGAGGGGGGTGACCGCCGAAAGAAACGCGTCGGGATCCGAGTCCGATACCGGACCCATGAACCCTCGCCCGCCCAGGATGCTCGCCGATTCCTGGGTTCGGGCGCGCGCCGCCGTCGCGTCTTCCGAGCCGGGTCCCAGGACCAGGACGAGCAGTTGGTCACCGCGGAGGTGATGTCGACGCAGGGTTCCTCCGGCACCGAGGGTCACTTCGTCGGGGCGGATACCGAGAGCCAATACCCTGAGTCGAGGCGTCTCGCCGAAGGCCGGCACGGCACCGGTAGCGGGCGTGGTGTCACTACCATTGCGCCGGGATGCCGCCGAGCGATTGCCATTCGCCATGTGCCGGGTGGATTCCTGACCGGTCCCAGCCGGGTGGACGGGGGTCCCCCGGCCGGTTCCGCCGTCGGCCAGCCGGGCCACGTGACGAAGGAGTTCATCCCGGTCCAGTGGCTTGTGGAGGACGTGGTCCGCTCCCCGGGCCAGGGCGTCGTCGGCGTACTCTGGCCCCGTGTATCCGGTGGTGGCGAGGATCGGCGTGTCGGGATGGGCTTCACGACTGGCCTCCACCACCTGCTGACCCAGGGCACCGGGGAGATTGAGATCCGTCACCACCACGGCCCACCGTTTTCTTCGTGCCAGGTCCGAGCCGGTGAGGCCGTCCTGCGCAAGGGTCACCTCATAGAGCCCCGTATCTTCCAAAAGGAAACGAAGGAGGTGGGCCTGATCCAGATCATCCTCCACCAGGAGGACGGGTCGGGGAACCTGGGGAGGTAAGGTGGAATCGCTCATGACATCACATCGTGGCGCTGCACGGTTCGGGGTGGAAGGCCGGGCGCAGGGCGCGCAGGTGGACGGGGCCCGCCGAACGAAGGGGTTCCCTCTTTTGTTGTCGGCACCCGACCCGGGAAGTGGAGGCGCCACCTCAGACGGGTTCCGGTTCCACCGGGGGACTGGCCACGGGACGGGTCTCCGGAATCCGCCACCACACCATCAGGCCCATGGCCAGAACCGAGACGCCTGCCAGCGTCGACGCGGC
>PWZC01000042.1 GCA_003567615.1 Gemmatimonadota bacterium
CCGAGGGCGAGGTGCTGGATGTGGGCCGCCGCACCCGCACCATCCCACCCGCCCTCCGTCGCGCTCTGGAGATTCGGGACGGCGGCTGCCGGTTCCCGGGGTGCGGACTTCGGTTCGGAGAGGGCCACCACATCGTCCACTGGGCCGACGGTGGAGAGACGAAGCTCTCCAACCTGGTACTCCTCTGCCGTTTTCATCACCGGGCCGTCCACGAGGAGGGGTTCACGGTGAAGATCGTCACCGGGCGCTTCGGTCCGCGGGGGAAGTCGGGTGCGGAGGCTGGATCCGGCCCCACCGAGCGCATCCGCTTCTTCGACCGGAACGGGTGGCCGCTACCGGATGTGGCGCCTCCGCCACCCCTCAAGGACCCCTTTTCCGACCTCCTGGCCGCCCACCAAAGGCGGGGAATGCGCCCGGACGGCTACACCCCCTCGGCCCGGTGGAAGCGGACCCGGGACATCCCCTGGGAGCTGGAGGCCAGGGCCCGCGAGGCGCTGGACAGTGCGCCGGTGTGAGGTTGGCTTACCGGTCTCTGAACAGCGACCCGGTCTCTGAACAGCGGCCCGATCTCTGGGCAGCGTGCCATTATGAGGTCTGGCCGGCCATGGGCCGAGGAGATCATGGCCAGGGTGCCGTGCGGAAACGAGACTTGGGCGGCACCACCCCAGATCCGGTCTCGGACCGCTGGGTCCCGCTCCCACACACGCTGGGACCCTTCGCGGACGCGCTGGATCCGCTCCTGGACGCGCTGGATCCGCCCCCAGATGCGCTAGATCCGCTCCATGAGGAAGTCGGGGGTGAACTGGATGAGCCACCCGGTGAGGATGGTGAACGAACCGGAGATGAGCAGCAGTCCCAGGACCACCAGGAGCACTCCGGAGGCCACCTGCACGGCGGGCAGGAACCGCCGGAAACGCTGAAAGGCCCGGAGGAAGCGGTCCAGGGCCAGGGCGGTGAGCATGAAGGGCACCGCCAGACCCATGGAGTAGACGAAGAGAAGGCCCATCCCGGACCAGAAGGTGTCCTGCACCATGGCGTAGGTGAGGATCCCGCCCAGGACCGGACCAATACACGGCGTCCACCCCGCCCCGAACGCCATCCCCACCGCCACCGCGCCGATCCGGCCGATGGGCCGGTCCGCCAGGTGGAGACGGGTCTCGCGTAGGAGGGGGGCCAGCCTGAAGACGCCGGCCAGGTGAAGGCCCAGGATCAGGATGATCACCCCGCCGACCCGGGCCACCCACTCCTCGTAATGGCGGAAGAACTGGCCCAGAAAGGAGGCGCTGGCACCGAGGAGGACAAAGACGATGGTGAAGCCGAGGACAAAGAGACCGGCGTGCATGAGGGTCCGGCTCCGCTCCCGCCCTTCTTCCAGCTCCTCCAGGCTCATTCCCGTGACGAACGAGAGGTACGACGGGACCAGCGGGAGGACGCATGGTGACAGGAAGGACAGGACTCCTGCGGCCAGCGCCACCAGTATACCAACCTCGGTCATGGTGAATCCCCACCCGCAGGGCCGGCGACGGGCCCTTCTCCGACCACTGCCTCCGATTCCACCGCTGCCCCCGTGCCGGTGGCCTCCCAGTGGTAGCCCAGGAGCTTGTAGATCAGCTTGGCCACCAGGAAGTCCGGCGCGTGGAGCCCGGGGGTCGGAGCCAGTTCCACCACATCCATCCCCACCACCTCTCGCTCGTTGAAGACACGGCGGAGGAAGCGAAGGGTCCGGTACCAGTCCCCGCCCCCGGGCTCCGGGGTTCCGGTGGAGGGCACCAGGGATGGGTCGAAGTAGTCCACGTCCACGGTAAGGTAGACGCGGGATCCCAGAGCGGCCAGCGCCTCGTCCATCCAGGCATCGTCTTCCCACATGTCATCGGCCCAGACCACGTGGATCCCGTCACGCTCCCGCATCACCGCCACCTCATCCGACGAGACGGCACGGATTCCCACCTGAACGAAGTCCGCCACATCCAGGCACCGGTAAGCGAAGGAGGCATGGGACCACGGTGCGCCCTCGTAGCCGTCCCGGAGGTCGGCGTGGGCGTCGAGCTGCAAGACCGAGAGGCGCTCCGGCGATGAGGCTCCCTCGGCACGATCCCGCTCCGCCAGGTGACGGGCGGTGGCGAGGATGGCCGGTGCGCTCACGGCATGTTCGCCGCCCAGCATGACGGGAAAGCGCCCCCCGATTCCCTGCAGGAAGTGGCCGTAGGCCGTCTCCAGCTCGGCCATGGCCTCGGTGGATCCGGCCCGGGTGAGTTCCAGCGCCGGCAGGGTGTGGACACCGCGGTGGATGGGCTCGTGGTCCAGCTCCTGATCGTAGAGTTCGATGTAGCGGGAGGCCTCCAGGATGGCGCGTGGGCCCTCGCGGGTGCCGCCGCCGTATGAGGTGGTGGACTCGTAGGGGACAGGGAGGATCACCGCCTCGGCACCCTCCAGGGTTGCTTCGGGACCCTCCAGCCCCATGAAGACGTGGGGGAGCTCCACCGGGAGACGGGAGAGGGGGCC
>PWZC01000408.1 GCA_003567615.1 Gemmatimonadota bacterium
AGCGCCAGGAGGAGGCCGGCGCCCCCGATGAAGACCCCGGCGGCGATGAAGGTCATGAAGGCCGGCGGGCTGTTCCCGAGGAAGGAGAGCAGGGCCACGCACAGCCCGGTGATGAGAAGACCGATGGACCAGCGCAGATCCTGGCTCATGACGCCTCCTCCACTTCCTCGTAGATCCCGTGGGCCGGGCCGTGGCAGGACAGGCAGGAGCGCTCATCCCGGTCCATCTCTTCGGCGAAGCGCTGATGGACATCCGCGGCCTCGTAGCTGTCGGCCCCTTCATGACAGTAGAGGCACTCCCGGTTGGAGTACGGTTCGTAGAGCTGCAGCGTATCGGGGATCTCGCCCAGATAGTTGACCCAGAGGTGCCGGAGCCCCAGCGCCTTGGCGTAGAGATCCCCGTACATGGTGTATCGGGTGTGACAGGCGTAACAGGCCTGGTCCCGGGGGATGGTGCGCTGCCGGTAGTGGCTCGCGGCCAGGATATCCTCGTCGGATTCCAGGGTAGCCCCGTAGGCCTCCATCACATGGCACGACAGACAGAATTCGGTGGACTGGGACTGCTCCAGGTGATGGGCGCCTCCGAAGAGGAAGGCCGCCCCGGGAAGGACGATGAGGAGAAAGGTGCCCAGCGCCACCCCGCCCGGGGCCAGAAGTGGCTGGGGTCGAAACAGGAGCACCACCAGGATGGCGACCACGATGGCCGTCACCCCGATGGCGGATACGATCCATTCCATGGAGTCCCCCTCCGTTCGAGGGTGAAGGGGAGAAGGGCGATCCCGGAAGCCCGGAGTCATTCCTCTCCCCTTTTCCAACCTATGCCCATCCCCGGGTGTAAGTCCATGAAAATCGGGAGCCTTCCGGCGGAGATACGTTGCCCGATCCGCTGCCGATCGGCACCTTTTCCCCTGGTCACTCCCTCCCACCATCCACTGTTCCCCCATTCCCCACCCGGAGACACGACGAATGCGGCGTCCTGAGATGATCGAGCGGCTCTTCCAGGAACGGACCGAACCCTGGGACCTCCTGGTGGTGGGGGGAGGCGCCACCGGCATGGGCGTGGCGGTGGACGCCGCCTCCCGCGGGTACGAAGTGCTACTCGTGGAGAAGAGCGACTTCGGCAAGGGAACCTCGTCGCGTTCCACCAAGCTGGTCCACGGCGGGGTCCGGTACCTGCAGCAGGGGAACGTGGCTCTGGTCATGGAGGCGCTGAAGGAGCGGGGCATCCTTCTCCGGAACGCCCCCCACCTGGTGCGCGACCAGGCCTTCGTGGTCCCCAACTACGACTGGTGGGAGGCCCCCTTCTACGGAATCGGGATGAAGGTCTACGATCTGCTGGCCACCCGCTACGGCTTCACCCGCTCCCGCCTCCTGTCCACCGACGAGGTGAAGAAGCGTATCCCCACCGTGGCCGACACCGGACTCCGGGGCGGGGTTCTCTACTATGACGGCCAGTTCGATGACGCCCGCCTTCTGGTGAACCTGGCGGAGACGGCGGCGGGTCAGGGCGCCACCCTGGTGAATTACGCGCCCTGTGTGTCCCTCACCCTGGACAACGAAGGATTCGTGGACGGAGCCGTGATCCGGGATCTGGAGACGGGGCAGGAGGCGACGGTCCGGGCTCGGGGTGTGATCAATGCCACCGGCGCCTTCACCGACGATGTCATCCGCATGGCGGAACCGGACGCGCGCCCCATGATCGCCCCCAGCCAGGGGGTTCACGTGGTTCTTGACCGCCGGTTCCTCCCGGGGGACACAGCCATCATGGTTCCCCGGACCAGCGACGGCCGGGTTCTCTTCGCCATTCCGTGGAATGGCCATACGCTGGTGGGAACCACGGATACCCCCATCCAGGAAGCGTCCCTCGAGCCTCTCCCCATGGATGAGGAAATCGACTTCATCCTGGACACGGCAGGCGAGTATCTCGGGGAGCCCCCGACCCGGGCCGACGTCCTGAGCACCTTTGCCGGGATTCGCCCCCTGGTCCGAGCGCAGGAGGGCGCTTCCACCGCTTCCCTCTCCCGGGATCACACCATCCACATCGGAAGTTCCGGCCTCCTCTCCATCTTCGGCGGCAAATGGACCACCTACCGCAATATGGCGGAAGACTGCGTGGACCAGGCCGCCACCCTGGCCCGGCTCGAGGAGCGTCCCTGCATCACCAAGAACCTGAACATCCACGGCTACCACCGGAACGCCGAGCGCTTTGGTGCCCTGGCCCACTATGGCTCCGACGCCCCTGCCGTGGAGGATCTGACCCGGTCCAACCCGGAACTCGGGGAACCGCTGGACGCGGAACTCCCTATCCTCGGCGCCCAGGTGGTTTGGGCGGTGCGGTACGAGATGGCCCGGACGGTGGACGACGTCCTTTCGAGAAGGACCCGAGCCCTTCAGCTCAATGCGCGGGCCGCTCGGCGGATGGCGCCGGCCACCGCCCGCCTCATGGCCGCTGAACTGGACCGGGACAAGGCGTGGGAATCCGCCCAGGTCAGCGAATTCCAG
>PWZC01000034.1 GCA_003567615.1 Gemmatimonadota bacterium
AGCATGGCCGCGCCCCATGCCGCCGGGGTCGCCGCTCTGATCAAGGCCAACAACCCGGGCATGAACGCCGCTCAGCTCTCCCGGGCCCTCGAGCAGTCCAGCGACCGGATCTCCGGGAACGGCCGGAGTGCCTTCTACGGTCAGGGCCGGATCAACGCGGCCAGGGCTGTGGGGCTTTGATCCGGCGGTCCGGGTAACGCCCGGACGCAGGTCGACACTCCCGGACAGATGTCGACACTGCCGGACAGATGATGCAGAATAGACCGGCCGGGCCCGCTGAGTTTGCGGGTCCGGCCGGTCGCATTTCTCCCCCCTTCCGGCCCCATCACCATGGCTCGCATCGCCCGCACAGCCTGGCTTCCGGCTCTCCTGGCCCTCCCCCTGACCCTGGCCGCCGCCCCCCTCCCACCACCGGTGGGCTCCCTCGCTCCCGACGCCGTTCTCCTGGTCGAGGTGGTGAGCGAGGGCACCCCCGTGGAGGGCGCCGAGGTCCGCGCCGAACCGGTGCAGACTGCTCCCCCGCGCGCCGCCGTCTCCCTCACGGCCACCACCGACGGCCAGGGCCGGGCCCGCCTTCAGCTCCCGGCCGGCGACCACCTGCTCCGCGTCACCCGCCTCGGCTTCCAGGCCGAGACCCGCCAGGTCACGCTGGCCCATGACGAAGAGGTCGGTCTCCGGATCGAGCTCACCCCGCAGGTGCTGGAGGCCGAGGGCCTGGTGGTCACCTCCACCCGCACCGGCCGCCGGGTCCAGGACGAGCCGCTCCGGATCGAGGTGCTGGACCGGGAAGAGATCGAGGAGAAGGTCCTCATGGCCCCGGGGCACATCGCCATGCTCCTGGCCGAGACCGGAGGCGTCCGGGTTCAGACGACCTCCCCCTCCCTGGGCTCCGCCAACGTCCGCATCCATGGGATGCGGGGCCGCTACACCCAGCTCCTGGCCGACGGCCTTCCCCTCTATGGTGGTCAGGCCGGCTCCATCGGACTTCTCCAGATCCCCCCTGCCGACCTGGGGCAGGTCGAGGTGATCAAGGGCGCGGCCTCGGCCCTCTACGGGGGCTCGGCCCTGGGCGGGGTGGGGAACCTGATCTCGCGGCGTCCCGGCGACGATCCAACCTCCGAGCTCCTCCTGAACGGCACCCACCGGGGCGGCCAGGACCTGGTCGGCTACCACGACGCCTGGTTGAACGAGACGTTGGGCTACTCCCTTCTGGGCGGCCTCCACCGCCAGACCCCCCGGGACGTGGATGGCGGCGGGTGGATCGACATCCCCGGCCATCGCCGCGCCGTGATCCGGCCCCGCCTCTTCTGGTCCGGGCCCGCCGGCGCGTCCGGCTACCTTACCGCCGGATTCATGACCGAGGCCCGGGAGGGCGGTACCGCGTCCGGTGCCCTTCTCCCCGACGGTACCCCCTTCCCGGAAACCCTGGACACGCGCCGAACCGACGTGGGCTACACCCTCCGGCTCCCTGTGGGTGAGGCCCTGGCCACCGAGGTCCGCGGGTCCATCATGGAGCAGCGGCACGACCATGGGTTCGGGGGAAGGGAGGAAGGGGATCGGCACCGCACCGCCTTCGTCGAGACCACCCTCGCCGGCGCACGGCACAGCGGCACGCTCAGCCACTGGGTCCTGGGGCTGGCCCTGCAGGGCGACCGGTACCGCTCCGAGTCCTATCCGGATTTCGACTACGACTTCACCGTCCCGGCCGTCTTCGCCCAGGCCGATGTGGAGCCGGGCGAGGGCCTCACCGTCTCCGGGAGCCTCCGCTGGGATGTCCACAGCGAGTACGGCGATCAGCTCAGCCCCCGGATCTCGGCACTCTACCGGACCGGGCCCTGGAACGTGCGGAGCTCGGCCGGGGGCGGGTTCTTCGCTCCCACCCCATTCGTGGAAGAGATCGAGGCCGTGGGACTCCGGCGGCTGGCGCCGCTGGGGGAGTTGGAGGCGGAGCGGGCGTGGAACGCCTCACTGGACGTGGGGCGGTTCGTGGGTCCCCTGGAAGTGAACGCCATCCTCTTCGCCTCGCGGATCCGGGACGCGGTTCAGCTCGTCCCCGTCAGGGGGGAGGGGAGCGAGGAGTCAGCCGCCGGGCTACGGGGCGTCCAGGTGGCCAACGTCGCCGGCCTCACCCGTTTCGCCGGATCCGAACTGCTGGCCCGCTACCGGCAGGGGGACATCTCGGTCACGGGCTCGTGGACCCAGCTTCGAGCCACCGAGCCCGTTCCGGGCGAGGCCGGCCGCCGCACCGTCCCCCTCACCCCACGCCACACCGTCGGGCTCGTGGCCATGTGGGAAGACCACGACCGGGGCCTGCTGGGGATTGAGACCTACATCACGGGGCGCCAGGAGTTGGACGACAACCCCTTTCGCACGGCGAGCCGTCGACAGGTGGACCTGGGCATCCTGGGCGAGGTGCGCCGGGGACCGCTCCGGGTGTTCGTGAACCTGGAGAACCTTCTGGACATGCGGCAGGGGCGGTGGGATCCCATCGTGCGCCCGC
>PWZC01000419.1 GCA_003567615.1 Gemmatimonadota bacterium
ACGAGGAGAGTGTGGAGGCCCGTATCCTCCGCCGTCTGGACAGCCTGGACGCCAAGCTGGACCGCCTCTCGCCCCTCCTGGACATGGGAACGGCCGGGTCCGGCGCGGTGGCCGCCATGGTGGATGTGGCGGATGAGGAGGTGAGGCGTCTCTCGGATCAGGGAGTGGACGCCGACGCCCGACTCAAACGGCTTCTCCACCTCCTCCTGGAACTCACCCGCGAAGACACCCTGGACCGGTTGGAAGAGGCCGTCAAGCTGGCCCGTGACCTCCCGGGAATGCTGGCGGCCGGCGTCGATGTCCTGGATGTGGAGGCGGGTCGCCTCCGGGACGACGGCATCGACCCCATGGAGGCCATCACCAATGGAGCCCGTGCCGCCATGGAGTTCGGCGTGGCGGTTGGGCCCCGGGAGGTTCGGTCGCTGAAGACCATCCTGGCCTCCGACGCCCTGGCGCCGGAGGCCATCGAGGTGGTGTCCCTGGCAGCCAACGCCCTGGTGGAGACCCGGACCCGGGGATGTCGACCCATGGGACCCCTCTCCCTGCTGGGGGCGCTCCGGGACCCTCAGGTGCAGAAAGGGCTGGGGTTCCTGGTCGGTGTGGGGCAAAGCTTCGGAGCGGCCATGGAGCGCCCGCCCTCTGTGCCGGTCCTGGTCCCGGATCTGCCCGAGGGCCCGTCATGACCCCTACAGCCGTGCCCGACCCTTCCCCTTCCCTGAAGACGAGCAGACCATGACCCAGACTCCCTCGACCGACCACCACGAGGTCCTCATCGTCGGTGCCGGCGCTGCCGGCATCAGCGTGGCCTCCCGCCTTCTGGACGGGCCGAACCCTCCGCGGGTCACCCTACTGGATCCGGCCACCCGGCACTACTACCAGCCCCTCTGGACACTGGTGGGTGCCGGAGTCGTACCCAAGGAGGAAACCATGCGGGAGATGGCGGATCTGATCCCGTGGGGGGCCGAATGGATCCAGGACGCCGCCTCCCGCTTCGATCCCGATGAGAATGTGGTGGTGACCAGGGGTGGGCGTACCCTCACCTACGACTACCTGGTGGTCTGTCCGGGACTCCAGATCAACTGGGACGCGGTGCCCGGTCTGGCAGAGGCTCTCGGGTCCGGCGGGGTTTGCTCCAACTACGACTACGAGCAGTCCGAATACACATGGACGGCTCTGCAGGAGTTGTCGGACAGCTCCGGGCCCGTGCGCGCCCTCTTCACCCAGCCAGCCGGCGCCTTCAAGTGTGGGGGTGCGCCCCAGAAGATCATGTACCTGGCAGCCGACCACCTCCGTTTGAGGGGGCGCCTGAAAGATGCGGAGATCGACTTCTTCCACCCCGGGACCATCATCTTCGGGGTGCCCCAGTTCGCCCGGACCCTCCACAAGGTCATCGAGCGATACGGGATCCACACCCACTTCGGACACGAACTGGTAGAGGTGCGCCCGGACGCCAGGGAGGCGGTCTTCCGGACCACCGATGAGGAGGGAGGGCAGGTGGAGCGAGTGGAGCCCTTCGACTTCCTCCACGTCACACCGCCCCAGGGGCCCCCCGACGTGGTCCGGGAGAGTCTCCTGGCGGATCCGGAGAGCGGCTGGGTCGAGGCCGATCGCCACACCCTCCGTCACCCACGCTACGAAAACGTCTTCTCCCTGGGCGACGTCTCGGGCGCGCCCAACGCCAAGACCGGCGCCGCCATCCGCAAGCAGGCCCCGGTGGTGGCCGAGAATCTCCTCGCTGTCCGCGCGGGCCGACCCTTGGACCCGGGAGCCCGGTACGACGGGTATGCCTCGTGCCCCCTCATCACCGGGTACGGTCGCCTTGTGCTGGCGGAGTTCGACTACGACAATGAGCCGGCACCCAGCTTCCCCTTCGATACTTCCCAGGAGCGCTACTCCATGTGGGTTCTGAAGAAGGATGTGCTCCCCCGGATGTACTGGCACGGCATGCTGAAGGGGCGCGCATGAGCGAGACCCGGATCATCCACCTCCTCCGCCACGCCAAGTCCAGTTGGGACGATCCCGGCCTCTCGGACCTCCAGCGCCCGCTGGCGGCGCGGGGCCGCCGGGCAGCTAGCGCCCTCCGGGTCCACCTGGAAGAGGAGGGGATCCTGCCGGACCTCATCCTCTGTTCGCCGGCGACCCGCACCCGACAGACTCTGGACGGAATCTCCGAGGCCGTGGAGGGCGTGCCGGTCCAGATCGAGGAAGGGATCTATTTCGGAGGGGAGATGGCGGTGCTGGGGTTGCTCCGGAGTCTTCCCCGGTCCTGCCGGTCGGTGATGGTGATTGGACACAACCCCACCCTGGAGGGGCTGGCTGTGGACCTCCTGGACCCGGACCAGGATCACCACCCGTCGGTGGAGCGGATGCGGCGGAAGTATCCCACCGCTGCCCTGGCTACCTTCGAGACCCCTGCCGATTGGGCTCGCCTCGAGCCCGGTCAGTGCCGCCTCCGGTCGTTCGTCCGGCCCAAGGACCTTCCGGGATACTGAGGGCTCGC
>PWZC01000027.1 GCA_003567615.1 Gemmatimonadota bacterium
GGAAGAGCTCAACCGGGAAGCGGAGAGCCGGGGCAATGGGGGG
This sequence comes from Gemmatimonadota bacterium, assembly GCA_003567615.1. Classification (GTDB taxonomy): domain Bacteria; phylum Gemmatimonadota; class Gemmatimonadetes; order Longimicrobiales; family Gaopeijiaceae; genus PWLA01. The sequence goes on from PWZC01000027.1 coordinate 44, forward strand.
ATCGAAGCCGTGGTAGCGGAATTCGCCCCGCAGGTGGTGTAGTGTAGCCCCCCCCTGCCTGGGAGCACGGATCGGCCGAGGACGGGCCGGCTCAGGGGCCGATTCCACCCCCTCCTCGGCGTCTGGCTCCCGAAGCGCGAAGGTACTCTCCCCTCGACGAAGGAAGCCGTATCCCAGCCCAAGGGAGAGGGACGGGGTTATGTGCACCCGGGGCTGAACCGACACCCGCAGGAAGGATCCCGGTGTCCACCGCACCGGTGCCCGATCCACGCCCAGCGCCCCGAAGACCCGATTCGGGTCCGGCAGCAGAACTGTGGTTTCGGCCTCCTGGAAGCTCCACCCTTCCACCACGGCGAGAAGGCCATAGCGGGCTTCGGAGGTGAAGTCCGAGACCAGCTTGGCGCCCATTCCGCCGGTCCCCCTGGGCGGGTCCAGGGGAGCCAGGAGCTGGAGGGAATCGGGTTCACCGGTGGCGAACCGGGCCGACAGCACGGCCGAGGAGCGAAGTCGGACCCGATCCCCGGCCATTCGTCGGTCCAGAAGTCCCAGGACAGCGTGGGCTTCCACGTCACCCAGCACCATGTCTTCTCCACTCACCGCCCGTGGGAAGCCCTCATCCTCACCCCAGACAGGGTTTATGAAGCGCTGGGTGAACTCGTCGTCGGAGAGGGGAGTGCCGGCCAGGGGGATCTGGTCGGGACTCCCCACGCTCCACTGGGCGAGTCCGCTCCGGAATCCATTCCATCGGGCGCTCAGGGCATCTCCTCCGGACGTCCCGCGGAGGGGGAAGACCACTTCCTCCTGGTACGCCGCTTCCAGGTCCAGGGCAAAACGCCGCGCATCGTTCAGTAGACGGCGGCCCTCGCTACATGACAGGTCCCCAGGTTCGGTTCCGGAGCCACTCCCGGAGGAGCACGCCCGGGCAAGCTCCGTCTCCAGGGCCACCAGCGCATCCCGGACGTCGGACAGGAATCCGTTCACCCCGGACGGATCCGACCGGAACGGATTCGTACCCACGGTCGCCCCCTCCCCTGAGAGGCGGAGCGATGAATTGCTTCGCCGTCGGACCATGGGAACCGTGACGCCCAGGGTAAGTCGATCCAGCACTCCATAGGCGATCTCCAGGGGAAGGTGCTGCTCCGCCGCACTCATATGGCCCCGAACCCGGCCCAGGCTCAGTTGCCAATCGGAGGGCGTCTCCGCGAGGGAGCGGAAGCGAGCTTCCGGAACGGCCAACTCCGGGAGGAGACCCGGACCCAGGCCTGGTCGAAGGAATGCCCCACCCACCGGCAGTCGGCCGTCGGGACCGTGGAAACCCCGCGTGAGTGTGGACGACCCTTCCATTCCCAGGAGCAGCGCCCCCCTCGGCACCAGGGGGTTCGCCGCACCCAGCGCCGGGACGGATGGATCCGCCTCGACGGCGGTTGTATCCGCTTCGGATGTCGTTGTCTGGGCCCGGGCTTCGGCGATCCCCCACCAGGCGTCGGTCGCGCCGCTCTGACCCCAGGGGAGCAGAAGGAGCGCGAGGAGGGTTAGACCTCCTGCCAACAGGGGACCGGAGGAGACGGGACGACGCGGAGAGGAGTCTGGGGATGACAAAAAAGGGTGTCCCAAGGCTTGGATCAGTAGGTCCGGTGTGCGGGTCACGGAGGCCCGGTTTGGCCGGTCATGCAGGGGTGAGCCCGGATCGTTTGCACGAGCCGTGAGCCGCCACCTGGCAAGAGGTGTAACGTCCAAAGATAGGAAAGGCCGGGGGGCGGGGAAATCTCAGTGGGGAGACGTGGCCAAGGCGTTCCGGACCCGTTGACAGCAATAGGCCCACCCTCTAGCTTTTCGGTCCGGTAAGACAAGGCGTTTTACCAGTTGGCTTGCCGGAGAGAATGCGGGAATAGCTCAGTTGGTAGAGCACCACCTTGCCAAGGTGGGGGTCGCCGGTTCGAGTCCGGTTTCCCGCTCTGGTTTCACGGGGAGGCTCCGCTCAGGCGGGCCTCCCCGTGGAGTCTGGGGGAGGATCGTTTCCCAATCCCACCCCACATCGGCGCCGTGGCCAAGTGGTAAGGCAGAGGACTGCAAATCCTTTATCCCCGGTTCGAATCCGGGCGGCGCCTCTAACCCGAGGCCTCATCACAGCTCATTAGCCCCGTACCACCGCGGCCTCCGAAAAGCCCATCGCCCGGATCACCGAAGCGAGCGCAGCGAGCCAGGTAATCCGGGCGGCGCCCCGTCGAGCTAAGTATGCACGACGGGGATTTTTTTGGTACCTGGGCCTAACCCCGCCCCTGCCCTTGGCCCGTTCTCCCTAGTTGAGGCGCTGACGCTGAGGGTGAAGGACCCGGATCCGGCACGCCTGGAGCTACGGGTCCGAAGAGGGAAGGGAAGTCCGGACCGGATCACCATGATCCCGGAACGTCTCCGGGTGCAGCACGCGAGTTGGGCTGGCAGTGGCTTGTTCCCGCA
>PWZC01000257.1 GCA_003567615.1 Gemmatimonadota bacterium
CGAGGAAGAGGACGTTGGGCAGCCAGGCCGCCCACACGGCCGGCAAGGTGCCGGCATAGCCCATGGCGCCGGAGACCCGGAAGAGCATGAGGTACAGCATGGTGGTGGCCAGAGACATTCCGATCCCGTAGGCCGTGCCACCCCGTCGGCTGGAGGTGGCCAGGGGTGCTCCGAACAGGATGATGATGAAGGTGGCGACCGGGATGGCCAACTGCTGCTCCCTCTTGGTCAGGAGCCGCCCGGCGTCTCCGCCGGATCGGATGACCCGTTCCGCCAGGATCCCCAGTTCGGCATAGGTCATCTCCTCTTCGTCCCGAACCGTATCCAGGAGGTCCCGGGGCGCCTCCGCCAGCGTTTCGGCGGCAAATTCCGTGAATCGGGTCGCCTCCTCCCGTCCATCGGGATGCAGTTCCCGGATCCATCCGTTCTGGAACGTCCACCCCTCCCCCTCGCGCCAGACCGCCTGGTCGGCCAGAATGTGACGGGTGGGTCCGTCCCCGTTGGCCGACCTGCTCTGCAGGGTGACGCCCTGCATCCGGTTGTCTGATGTGGTGAGGCGCCGGGCCGAGAGGGATTCGCCGGCGTCCGTGATGTAGACGAAGTTGCTCCGCCACTCCTGGCGACGTTCACGCTCACCCAGGACCTCTGCCGCGATCTGGTTGGTCCGGGGGACCACCTGGGAGAGGGCCAGGGCTGCACCCGTCAGGACGAGACCCGCCATGACCATGGGGAGGATGAGCCGGTAGAACGAAACCCCGCCCGCCTTGGCCGCCATGACTTCCCGGTTGGTGGTCATGGGATAGATGGTGAAGACCGAAGCCAGGAGCGCCGCCACCGGAAAGGACCACAGGAAGAAGTTGGGGAACTGATACATATACCCCTGGGCCACCTCAGCCATGGTGAGCCCCCGCTCCAGGTATCGATCGAGGCGGTCGGTGGCGTCTCCCAGGATGAACAGGAGGGGCGCTCCGGTGACGAAGACGAAGAAGAGTTTCAGGAACGTCACCAGGACGAAGCGATCCAGGATCCTCATCGGGCCGGCGTCTCCTGCGGGGCGGACGAAGACATTCTCCCTCTCCCTCGCAGTCGTTGGAGGAAAGAACCCAGAAGATGCTTGAGCTCGTCCAGGCGACTCCCCCGGTTCGTGGCCATGTCGCGGGCCATGCGGCTGATCAGTGCCACGGCGGGGATGAGGAGCAGTATGTTGGGCGCCCACATGCCGAACCACGGGTGGATCTGCCCCCGGTCGGCGAACCGCTCGCCCACGATGAGCCCGACCCAGTAGAAGAAGAAGATCCCCAGAGAGAGCGCGATGACCATGCCCACCCCCCCCTGCGGATAGCGGATGGCCAGCGGAGCCCCCAGGAGCACGAAGACCAGGCACGCGAAGGCGATGGAATGCTTCTTGAAGACCTCCACCTGATACTGGTAGACGTTCAGATACTGAACACCCCAGCGGTGGTGGATGACCCGGGACTCCGAGGCCTGCTCCGCCACCAGGTGGTCGCGGGGAGCCGAAACACGATCTTCATGGAGTGCGATCCGCTCGTCCCCCGCCGGCGCCGGTTCCAGGGCATTCTCCACCGCCCGCTCCGACAGGGAGAGCATCTCGTCGGCGATGGAATGGGTCTCTTCCAGACTCTGGTCGGCCCGGGACTGGAGCATGGCAATGTTCATTTCACGGTCGCTCCGGGCACCGCCTCCGGTACGGCGCTCCAGCTCCGTGCCCACGCCCCGGAACGGGATGATCTGGGTCTCGAAATAGAGTCGCTGGAAGCCGCCGGGCCGGGCGTCCGTGGTCTCGAAGACGACGCCCTCTTCCAGGGTCAGGTAGAGGTCGCGGCGATCCGGAGTGAAGGCCATCTCGCCCCGCTCGGCGACAATGGTCCGGTTTTCCCCCAGTCTGGACAGATCGTAGATGGTGACGTCGGTGAGCCGATTCGTGGCGTTGTCGATTCCCCTCGCCCGGAGGAAGTAGCGGGTGTCGTCGACGGTATGGACCTCATTCACCACCTCTTCCCGCAACTCGAAGGTGGGGCTCTGCCGCCCCACGTCCGCCAGGAGATTGGCGAGCCGGTGATTGGAATCCGGAAGGATCCGATCGTTGAAGTAGAGCATCATGCCCGTGAGAACGAGTCCCACCAACCCGATGGGGATGAGAAGCCGAGCCGGATGAACGCCACCCGCTGCCAGCGCCGTGATCTCGTTGTTCCCGGTCATGTCCGAGAAGGCGTAGAGAACCGCCACCAGGATCGCCATGGGAAACGTCAGCGCGATGATGTGCGGGAGGGAGAGGAGCATGAATTCCAGGATGATCCCGGGATCGAGTCCCTTCCCCACAAGATCCTCCAGCGCACGGGCGACCGCGTTCAGGAAGAGGAGGCCGGTCACCGCGGTGAACGCGAAGAGGAAGGGTCCGATGTGGGACCGGATTACGTAGCGGGTCAGAATCCTCATCTGCACCAGGTGTTGGATCGGGGCGACCGTGTGATACGGGAGAGACCGGTCCGGGCCTCCCCCTTGCTCCTGAACGCCCGGGCTCTTCGGGTCCAGTGTAACCCCCAGGCGCGATTCTACAATCCCAAACCTACCCAATTCAGCCAGGAGCGGTCCCTCACCCTCATGCTCCGGACCAGGAGAAGCCGGTGAATCCCCTGGTGACGGTGGCGCTCCTCATGCTGCTCACCGGGGCCGATACGCCGCTGCCGTCATCCCCCACACGTGGCGCAGCGGCGTCAGCCTCGGACACCATTCCCACCCCCGCCGCGGATCCCGACACCCTGGCCACGGCCACCCCCGCCGCGGATTCCGACACCATGGCCACAGCGGCCCCCACCGGACCTCCGCTCCGGCCGGACAGCGATCTGGCCATCCGGATCCGGGCCCGGGGCGAGTTCGGTGGGGACTGGACCCAGTTTCGGCCGTGCGACGCAGGAATCCAGGGGACGTGTAATCCCGACCTGGTCCCGCAACTGCAACCGGACCTCCTCCTGGGCGTCCAGGCCGGGGGGGGGATCGCCGATCGGATCTTCCTGGATGTAGACTACGACCAGACCCGGGAGTTCGCCGGGGCGAATCGCTTCCGCGCCTTCTATCAGGGAAGGGAAGGAGAGCTCCTGCAGCGGGTGGAGGTGGGGGATGTGACCTTTGCCCTCCCTGAGACTCGGTTCCTCACCCGCGGCATCCCGGCCGGGAACTTCGGGGTCCTGGCCCGGGGCCAGGTGACGGGAGTGGAGCTCCAGACCGTATTCGCCCAGCAGCAGGGGGCCCGCAGGTCCCGGGAGTTCCGCCTGGGTGGGCAGGGGGGCGAGGTGGGGATCATCCAGGGGGACAGCCTGGTCCTGGACGACGCGGAATACGTCCAGGGCCAGTTCTTCTTCCTCATGGATCCCACGCGTCTTCAGGGCGCCCCTCATCTGGATGTCCTCTCCCTCCGCCCTGCAGACGCCCCCCCGGAGTTGGCTCCCGGCCCCGAGCCGATCCAGCTCTACCGGATGGAACGGGACCCGGTTCTTCGGCAGCAGGTGGAAGGCTACATCCAGGCCGACGCCGTGGCGGAAGGAGCGGGGGGAGTGGTCCGGGAGTCCGGGTGGTTCCGGCACCTCCGGCCGGGGATCGACTACTATCTGCACCCCTCCGGTCTCTGGGTGGCCCTCCGCAGTCCGCTCCGTCCCGACGAGGCGCTGGCCGTGACCTACCGGACCGCCCTGGGCGCAGAGGTGGGCGACTACAATCCGGAGGCTCTGGCCAACCGCGGCGAGGTGCCCACCCTGGAGCTTCTCCGGGCCTCCCGGTCCCAGCACCAACCCGGCCGTGCCACCTGGGATCGCGAAATGAAGCAGGTCTACCGGATCTCGGGGTCCGACGAGGTGGATCCTGGGTCGGTGGACCTGCGCATCTCCCTGGGAGAGGAAAGTGGGGGGCGGACCTTCCTCACGGCCCCCGACGGCCGGCGAATTCCCCTCCTCCGCCTCCTGGGCCTGGATGAATCGGCGCCGGTGGATCAGGTGGATTCCCGCGTCCTCTTCCAACCGGGCCAGGACCTTCTTCGGGATGTGGGGCTCCAGCAGCAGGTTGGGCTGCAGGGGACCTTTCTGGTCTTTCCCACCCTTCGCCCCTTCATGGAGCCCCCGCCGGTACCGTCGGAGGGCCTGGATGCGGAAGGGGCTCGGGGGATCCTTGGGGCAGACGCAAATCGACGCATCTATGAGACGGTGGATCCGCTGGAGCGGGAGGCCGCCGGTCTCTTCCGCCTGAACCTCACGGCGGAGGTCCGGAGCCTGGGGGTGACCACCACGGTGGCGCTGGGAGCCTTCGGCATCCGGGAGGGAAGTGAACGGATCTACCTGGGCGACCGGCTCCTGCAACCCGCCGTGGATTACATCCTGGATCCCGGCACCGGCGTCCTCACCCTTCTCCAACCCGGTGCGCTCCTGGCGCGCACCTCCTCGGACCGGTTGCAGGTTTCCTGGGAGCAGGCCGCCGTATTCCGCATCGCACCCACCTCCATCGTAGGGGCCAGCGCATCGCTCCCTGCCGGTGGGGCCGGCCGGGTGGAGTTCATGGGGCTCTACCAACTGGAGCAGGAGAGGGTGAACCGGCCTCTGTTCGGAGCCGAACCTGCCTCGCTGGGCATGGTCGGCGTCCGGTCGGCGCTGGCGTGGGAACTGCCCGGCGTCGACGGCTTCCTCCAGCGGTTCCACAACGGATCGACGGAGGAGGTCGGGGCCCACTTCCGCATGGATGGGGAGGTGGCCGTCTCCCTCCCCAATCCCAATGTGTCGGGGGATGCGTACCTGGACGATTTCAACGCCGGAAACGAGCGGACGCTCTCACTGGTTTCGTCGGCCTGGCAGTTGGGGAGTCGCCCGGCCTTCAGGAGGGGAGCGGAGGAGGTGCTGCCGGCGGAGCTCGACGCCGAATCGGTGGGCTCCCTGGTCTGGCAGCACACGTGGGTGGAGGAGGGGGTGGCCGGAGACTCCCTGGGAATCTTCGAGGGGTTCCTCTCCCAGGACGAGGTGGACCAACAGATCGGCTTTGCCGGGAGCCAGACCCGCGAGACCGGGCTTCGCCTCACCTTCGGTCGGGAGGAGGGGCCGGGCGCCTTCCCGGACGGCCCCCGCTGGCGCTCCGTCACCACCCTGATTTCGCCCACCGGCGCCGACCTGACCCAGACGGAGTACCTCGACCTGTATGTGGCCGACGGGGCCGATCTGACCCTGGTCTTCGATCTGGGACTCGTGAGCGAGGACGCCTTCTTCGTGGATGCCCAGGGCCGAACCTCCGGGATCCATCCCCGGACCGGCCGGCCCTGGGGGCAGGGCGTCCTGGACCAGGAGGCGGATCCCCTGCGCGGAGAGGTATGGGGTCCCGAGGCAGATGCCCGCGGGGTCTGGCCCGAGGAGTGCCGGGCCGACCCGGGGCGGGTCTACCGACTCGGGGATCCACGAGCCAACTGTACCCGGGGGAACGGCCGGCGCGATAGCGAGGACCTGAACCAGAACGGGGTCCTGGACACGGAGGAGCGCTACATCCGGTACGTACTGACGCTGGGGTCCGCGTCTCCGTACCTGGTGCGGGACCGAGCCCAGACCGGTACCCGATTCCGCCTCTATCGCATCCCCCTCCGGGGTCCCCTGGCCATCAATCCCGGCGGGGCGTTCACCGAGGCGGACTGGAGGAACGTGCAGTTCCTGCGGTTGACGGTGGCCGGAACCCGGCCGGGGAGCGCCACCCTGGCCCGAATGCGCCTGGTGGGTTCCCGATGGGTGAAGCGTGGGGTGGATGGTGTGCTTCGGGGCATGGGCGGAGACACCCTCTCCGCCATGGGGACGCTGGAGGTGACCCCGGTGTCCGTCCTGACCGAAGGGGGAGCCTACCGGGCACCACCCGGCGTCCTGGACGAGCTGGACGATCCCGGCGCCGCCGTGGGCGGAAGGGGCGTAGAGTTCAACGAGCGTTCGCTGGCCCTGCGCTACGACGGCCTGGGTGGCGGAGATCGGGCCGAAGTGTACCTCAGGTTCCTGCAGCGCCCGCGCAACTTCCTGAACTACTCCCGCCTTCGGGTCTGGGCGCTGGCGCGACGAGGGGCGTGGGGTGAGGGGGTGCCCACGGATTTCTTCCTGAAGGTGGGAAGCGACACCGACAACTTCTACCTCTATCGAAGCCGGCTCACGCCGGCTGCCGATCCCCAGGCCGTCGTGCCCGACGAGTGGCGCCCCGAGCACCGCATCGAGTTCGACACCTGGATCGAGCTCCGACGCGAGGCGGAAGAACGCCTGCTCATGGCGCCGCCCGGTCCCGGTGACCCGCCCGTGGAGGTCTGGTCCGCCGACTCCACCTACGCCGTGGTGCTCCGGGACCGGGCCAGGGCTCCCAACCTGGCGGCGGTGCGAGAGATCAGCATGGGAGTCTGGAACCAGGGTCCGGCCCCGGTGGACGGAGAGGTCTGGATCAACGAGCTGCGCCTTGGCGGCGGCCTCCGGACGCCCAGCGCGGCGCAGGTCCTGAATCTGGAGTTCGACGGGGGAGGTCTCTTCCAGCTCCGGCTCGGGTACACGGGCCAGGGTGCCGACTTCCAGCAACTTGACGAGGCCCGCACCTTCCAGTCCGACGCCCTCTTCTCCATGGGTGGGACCCTGCAGGCCGGGAGGTTCCTCCCCGGCGATTGGGGGGTGGAGTTGCCGGTCACGGTATCCCACCAGAGTTCATCCCGGGATCCTTTCTTCCTGGAGGGAACGGACCTCAGGGGCGACTTCCTGCCCGGGCTCCGTGCTCCCGGATTCAGTGAGACGCGGGTCGCCGCGGCCGTGGCGGGTCGCGGAGAAACCGGGGTGGGTTGGGTGGATCGGCTGCTTCCCGGGGCGGATCTCCGGTTCAGCCTCCTGCGGTCCACGGGCACCACCGTCACCTCGGAGACGGCCGTCCGGGGGAGCGAGGTGGGAGCCGGATACGCCTGGCGACCGGACGAACGGAGTGTGGGACTCATCCCCGGAGCGCTGGAGCCCGTGGCGCGGGTCTTCCTGCCTCCCGGTTGGCTCCGGAGTCTCCGGGAGACGCGGGTGCGCTGGACTCCTGTGGAGGTGCGCATGGTGAGCGGTCTGGGTCGTAGGGAGAGGGTCACGACCCGCTTCGACCAGCTCCTGGTGGATCCCGCAGATCCGGGTTTCACGGAACGGGGGTTGGAGCACCGGTTGGACAACTCCCTGCGGGTGGAGTTGAATCCCCTGGAAAGCCTCCGTGGGAGTCTCGACTTTCGCGCCGTCCGGGATCTCCTGGACCCGGAGGACGGGGTTCGGGATCCGGTGGCCCGACCCCTGGTGGCAGCGGAGCGCCGAAGCCTTCTGGGCCAGAACCTGGGCTGGGAGACGGGACGCACCGTGGAGGGGCGGGTCAGCTATCGCCCACCGCTTCCCGACTGGATCCGGGCGGATCTGGGAGTCCGCACCCGCTACCGAGCCGACCGGAACGCCGGTCTCTTCCAGGTGCCCGGGCCCCGCCCCGGCGGACCCGCTGGCGAGGGGGAGTTGCTCCAGAACGTGGGGGCGGACCGGGATCTGCGGGCCAACCTGACCTTGGAGCCCTCCCGCCTCATGGATCGGCTGAGTCGGTTGAGCCCCATCACGGTGAGCCTCCAGGACGGCGTGACGGCGTGGTTCTACCGGGAGCCCATCGCGCCCGGTGCCGGGCTTCAGTTGGGACTGGCCCGCATGGGCACGCTCCAGGAGATGGACGGGATCCCGGCTACGACGCTGGTGGACCGGACCGGGGTCACGGCCGGCTCGGGCCTGCGGCTCCCAGGGAGTCTCTTCATCAATGTCAACGTCCAGGAGACCCGGGTCGGTTCACTGGACGCACGGGCCGAGCGGACCAGTCGGGTGCGGTCCTGGCCGGATCTGCGTCTCGGGGTCTCCGACCTCCCCCTTCCCGGTAGCTGGGAGGGATGGGTCGAGCGGGTCACCCTGTCCACCGGGTGGCAGCGGATCGATGAGGAGGTCGAGTTCGGCCAGGCCATCCTCCAGCGCAGGAGCCGGTCCGACCTCCGAGTTCCGGTGGAGGTGGTTGTGGAGTGGGGAGGCGGCTTCGCCACCCGATATCGGGGGCTCCTGGGGCGGGGCGAAGGGGTGGATCCCACCGGCACCACGGAGCGTCTGCGGCGGGATCATGGGGTGTCGGTGGAAACGGTGATCGCGCCCCAGGCCGGTCTCGGGGGCCGGATGCAGGAGCCGCTCCGCTTCGCGCTCATCCTGGACTGGTCCGAAACCGAGGACTGCCGGGTCACAACAGCCCAGGATCGGTGCGTCGCCTTCCTGTCGCAACTCGATCGGAGCGTGAACCTGGCCGTGAGCACGCGCCTGTCCGACATGGAGGTGGGCGGGCGCGTCGCCTTGAACGACCGGCGGTCCTTCGTGGGATTGCAGACGGGAGCGACCCAGTTCCAGATGGGAATCTGGGCTCGAATGGTCTTCTCGTCGGGGCCTGCCGCCCTGCTGGGTAGGCCCGTCGACCCGTTCTGAGTCCGGGGGCGAGGCCCATCGGGCCATGGGAGCGCCCACCGGGTGGCCCCAGACTGGGGCATGACGCCTGAAGAACGACGTACCGTCCTGATCACCGCCGTTGTCCTCCTCCTGGCCAGCACGGTCAGGTTGGCGTGGGAATCGCGACCGGTAACCCCCCTTCTTCCTCCCGATTCGTCCGCCTACGCTGAGCTGATTCCGGCCACCGACTCCCTCCTGGCCCTGGAGGAGCGCCGCCGCACGCCCCTGGCTCCAGGCGAACGTGTGGACCCGAACCGAGCCGATGAGGTGGAGCTCTCCCGGCTGCCGGGGGTGGGGCCGGCGTTGGCTCGTAGGATCATGGACGACCGGGAGCAGAGGGGGCCCTTCCGGAGGTTGGACGAGTTGGCGCGGGTGCCGGGGGTCGGTCCTGCGACGGTTCACCGGTTGGAATCGCTCCTGGATCTGGACAACCCGCCGCCTGGAGGGATCAGGGGGGACACTGCGGAACCCCTCGACCTCAACCGTGCCGATGAGGTGGAGCTGGAGCGTCTGCCGGGTATCGGGCCTGCCCTGGCCGAACGAATCCTGGCGGAGCGGCGCCGGCGCGGCCGCTTCGAGGCACCGGAGGACTTGTTGGAGATTTCCGGGGTCGGGCCGATAACCTGGGAGAGGTTACGTCCCCTCGTAACAGTGGACGGAGCCCACGGGGGCCCGCATTGAGCCTCTCCCTACCGTCCCTCCGATCCCGGTATCCGGAATGGCTACACGACTCGCCCAGGACCGACTCGGGGACCTCTGTCTCCAGGAAGGTCTGATCACGCCGGAGCAGTTGCAGACGGCGCTGACCGAGTCCCGCAGCTCCGGGAGTCGACTCGGGGTCATGCTGGTCAAGATGGGCTTCGTGGAGGAGGCCGAGTTGACCCGCACCCTGGCCCGTCAGTATCGGGTTCCGGCCGTGGATCTGGATCGGGTGAAGGTGGATCCCAGGATCATCAAGCTGATCCGCCCCGAAGTCGCCCACAAGCACCTGGTCCTGCCCCTCCGGAGGGTAGGCCGTACGCTGACGGTGGCCATGGCGAATCCGTCGGACCTGGGCGCCATTGACGATCTGAAGTTCATCACCCGTTACGAGATCGAACCGGTGGTGGTGGGTGAGCACACCCTCCGAAAACACCTGGACCGGTACTACCAGAACTCCGAGGAGAACAACATCGGAGCCCTGGCGGACCTCATCGACGAGGCCGACCTCGAGTTCGTGGAGGATGACGACGACGAAGAGGTCTCGGTCGCCGCCCTGCAGGAGCAGATCGACGCCGCGCCGGTGGTGAAGTTCATCAATGGACTCCTCACCGACGCCGTCATGAAGGGGGCTTCGGACATCCACATCGAGCCGTACGAGAAGGAGGGGCGGGTTCGCTACCGCATCGATGGGGCGCTGCACGAGGTCATGAAGCCTCCCATGAAGATGAAGGCGGCGCTGACGAGCCGGATCAAGATCCTGGCAGATCTGAACATCGCCGAGCGACGGATTCCCCAGGACGGCAGGATCAAGCTGCGGCTGCGCAAGCGGGTGGTGGATTTCCGGGTGTCCACCCTTCCGGTGATCTTCGGCGAGAAGATCGTGCTCCGGATCCTGGACAAGGGCAATCTGACCTTCGACCTGGAGAAGTTCGGCTTCGAGCCCAAGGCCGAAAAGGACTTCATGGATGCCATCATGAAGCCCTACGGCATGGTCCTGGTGACCGGACCCACCGGGTCCGGCAAGACCACCACGCTCTACTCGGCTCTTTCCAAGGTGAACACCGAACAGGTGAACATCATGACGGCGGAAGATCCGGTGGAGTACAACCTCCACGGGATCAACCAGGTCCTGGTGCGGAACGAGGTGGGCATGAGCTTCGCGGCCGCCCTGCGAGCGTTCCTGCGACAGGACCCCAACATCATCATGGTGGGTGAGGTGCGGGACCTGGAGACCGGAGGGATCGCCATCAAGGCCGCCCTCACCGGCCACCTCGTCCTTTCGACACTTCACACGAATGACGCGCCGTCCACCGTGACCCGGATGATGGATATGGGGCTGGAGCCCTTCAATGTGGCCGCTGCGTTGAACCTCATCACCGCCCAGCGCCTGGTTCGGCGGATCTGCAACAACTGCAAGGCCGAGACGACCTATCCCGAGGAGTATCTGGCGGCCGCCTCGATCCCGCCGGAGTACGCGGCCCGTACCACCTTCTACAAGGGAAAGGGGTGCGACGAGTGCAACGGCTCGGGTTATCGCGGTCGACAGGGGATCTACGAGGTCATGGCCATGAATCCCCGGATCCGGAAGTTGATCATGCAGGAGTGCGGCACCGATGAACTCCGATCCCAGGCCATCGCCGATGGGATGCTCACCCTTCGCGTGGATGGACTGAAGAAGGTGGAGCGAGGCGTCACGACGCTGGAAGAGGTGGTCAAGGAGACTGCTGTCACCTGAAGCTGAACGGCCGTGGCTGGGACCCGGCCCCCAACTGGAGGAGAACGGTGGAAAACCAGAAGGCAGCAGCCGAAAGCAGGCTGGGGGTGCGGGCTCTACTCGAGGAGATGATCGAGCGGGGAGCCTCGGATCTCCACCTGACCGTGGGCGAACCTCC
>PWZC01000453.1 GCA_003567615.1 Gemmatimonadota bacterium
ACCCGAACTCATACCACCCTCGACACCGTTTGACACCGTTTTTGTCACCGTTGTTCCCCTGGCGCCATACGGAAGGGATCGTTTGGCCGGGCGGCGGACCCTCACGCCCCGGAGTCCTAGCCCACTGGGTCCCGATCGACGAATCTCAACTCATGTCACTCCGCTGGTTTCCCTCGGAGGACCGGCTGTCCCACCCAGAATGGCCGATAACCCAGGTGGGGATGGGATAATCGCCGGATTCCGGGGGTGCGGCGATGGGCATGCAGGACCCCCCCCAAAGCTGGCGATAGTCAGGGATCGTTGACCGAAACTTGACGGGAGCGGGCCACGACAGATGACGAGGTCCACGCTCGCAGGGGAGTGGATCCTTCGGAACGGGGTCCGTGGGCGTGCGGATCCGATGGCACGCATCGGCCCGGGTAGGATGAGCCCTTGCCTCGAGGTGAGGTCCGATTCTCCGCTTCAGCCTCCCACACTTCTCTCCCAGTCCCTCGATCCACCCACGGTCCTCCGCCGTAGCTTCCTTGGACCGCTCCGGGTCCGAGGCACTTACCCCCTCACACGCCATTGGTGAAGACAGCTTCATGTGTCCTTCACCTTCGCTTCATCCGGAGCATGCCACCTTCCAGCACACGCACCGGCCTCGGGGGGACCTCGGACCTGAGCGCACGCCGGATACCCCGGTCTCCACCCGCCGGCCGAGAGAAAGGAGGAGCACCATGAAGTTCGAGAAGCTGACCGCCATCATCCGTCGATCCCGGCTCAAGGAGGTGGAAGACGCACTCGCTCGGTGCGGGGTCGGCGGGCTCACCGTAACGGGTGTCAAGGGCTACGGGGAATATGCCAACTTCTTCTCCCGAGACTGGAAGGTGGACCACGTGAAGCTCCAGGTCTTCGCCACGGCCGACCAGATGGACGGATTCGTCCGTGCGATCCAGGAGGCCGCGCACCTGGGCCTCTCCGGGGACGGGCTCATCGCGGTGGAGCCCGTGAGCCGGGTGGTCCGGATCCGAACGGGGGAGGTGGCCGGGGACCAGGATCTCCACGAGCCCTGCGATTGCCCTTCGGGATCGTGAAGAATCCTTCATCCCACCTTCACCCTCCCTTCACTCCCACCGAGCGACCTTTCCGGTCATGAACGGCCACCTCGATTCCGAATGAGGTGGTGTGCCACACGACGGATACCGGCGAGACCGCGGGGATCCCACGGAACGCTCCGAAGCGGAGCCAGGGAAGGAAAGAGTTCATGGGAGAGGTCATGAAGAACCGGACATGGACGGGGCGATGGCCGGGATCCGGCCTGATTCTGGCTCTCGGCCTGTCATTGGCGTCGGTCCTGTCGGCAGAGACACAGGTCTTGGCGGCCGGTACGGCGGGGCTGTCCGACCCAGGTGTCGCGGAGAGCGGATCCCGGGCGACCGTGGAGTCGGACACCGCCTTCCAGGCCGCCGAGCTGACCCTTTCGGAATTGTACCGAATCGCGGCCCAGCGAAACCCCCGGATCCCCGCCGCCCGGTCACTGGCGGAGGCCGCAGAGGCGATGGAAGCGTCCGCGGCCCTCCCTCCCGATCCGATGGTTGAGGTCGGTGTCATGAACTTCTCCCTACCGGGGCTTTCCGCCGACATGCCTACGTCCATGGCTCCCTCCATCCGGGCCATGCAGATGGTGCCGTTCCCCGGGAAGCTCCGGCTTTCCGGCCGGATCGCGGAGCAGACCACGGAGATCCGTGAGGCGAGGGCCGCAGAGGTCTCCTGGGAGGTGAGAGGCCGGGTGGCCATGGCCTTCTATGACCTCTACGCCGTGGATCGGGAGTTGGAGGTGATGCGGGAGACGCTGGGACTCCTCGAGGACTTCGAGCGGGTGGCCCAGGCCATGTATACGGCCGGGACCGGTCGCCAGGCGGACGTCCTCCGGGCCGGGGTGGAGATCGCCCGGATGGACGCGGAGATCCAGCGGATGGAGGCGATGGGGGAGGTGGCCCGGGCGAACCTGAACGCCCTCCTGGACCGACCAGGCGACACGCCGGTTCCGGATCCAGTCTATCCGGCGCTCCCCGCGGAAATCCCCTCCATAGACACGCTCCGTGCCTGGGCTGACGCCTCCCGACCCCTCCTGGAGGCCGGGCGGATCGAAGTCGGTCAGGCCGGAACGCGGCGCGACCTCGCCCGGAGGGAGCTCTGGCCCGACCTCACCCTCGGTGTGGAGTACGGGCGGCGGTCCACCGCCGACATGGGTGTGGAGCGCATGGGGAGCGTGATGGTGGGTTTCAGCGTCCCGGTGTTCGCAGGTCGCCGCCAGCTCCGCATGCGGGATGAGGCAGAGGCCATGGAGCGGATGGCGCGTGCGGACCTCACCGAACGGTACGCCCAGGTGGATGGGAGGATCGCCGGGCTCGCTGCGGATCTCAACCGGACCCGGACGCTGATCCGACTGTTCCGGACGGAGGTGCTTCCCCAGGCCCGCACGAACGTGGAGTCCTCCTTCACCTCGTATCGATCCGGCGTGGTGGACTTCATGACGCTGGTGGACGCCCAGATGTCCGCAAACCGGTACGAGGCGGAGCTCTACAGACTGCTGGCGGAATACGGCGCTGGAGTCGCGGAACTGGAGATGACCCTGGGCCGAGAGATCCCACCGGGAACGCACCTGATCGTGGAGGACCGATGAGCACGACGCTGAGCACGAATTGGCAGATCGCCGTCTCTGTGGTGGTGGTCCTCACGGCCGCCGCCGGCGTGGGCGGCTACGCGGCGTTCGGAGACGGCGGGGCCGGTCCCCAGGAGATGGATGGACATGTCCACGGCGCCGGTGGCCCCACCGACGACCAACTTCGTCCCGTGCACCTGGGTGCGGAGCGGGAGCGGCGGATCGGGATCACCTACGCCACAGCGGAGCGGCGGGTTCTGGAGCGCACCGTCCGGACCGTAGCCACGGTCACGTACGATGAGACCCGGGTCGCCAAGGTGAGCCCCCGGATCCACGGGTGGGTGGAGCAGATCCACGTGGACTTCCTGGGGACATCGGTCCGGCGGGGAGATCCCCTGGTGGAGTTCTACAGCCCCGAGCTGGTGACGGCCCAGGAGGAGCTCCTGTTGGCCCGAAGCCTCCTGGACGAGACGGAGGGAGAGCCTGGGAGCCGGGCCCACCGGAACGCCGAGCGCCTCCTGGAATCCGCCCGGCAGCGGCTGGACTACTGGGAGATCTCAGCGGACCAGATCGCCGAGCTGGAGGAGACGGGCCGCCCCCGTCGTACCCTCGTGCTCCGGGCCCCGTCTTCGGGGATCGTCGTGGAGAAGAACGCGTTTGCGGGGGCGCACGTGAGCATGGGGAGCCTCCTCTATGCGGTGGCCGATCTCTCCCGGGTGTGGGTCGAGGGGGAGGTCTTCGAGAAGGACCTCTCGCTCGTCCGGGTCGGGCAGCTCGCTCACGTGCGAATGGAGGCCTATCCCGGGGAGACCTTTCACGGCAGCGTGGGCTACGTCTACCCGACGGTTTCGGTCGCGTCGCGTACGGGACGAATCCGGGTGGAGCTCGACAACCCCGGCGGTCGACTGAAACCGGGAATGTACGCCGAGCTCCGCTTCGACATCCCCGGCGAGCGCGAAGTCATCGTCGTGCCCCGGACCGCCGTGCTGAGCACGGGGGAACGGGATGTGATCTTCGTGCGCGACTCGAACGGAACGCTGAACCCGAGGGAGGTGACTCTGGGTCTGGCGGCAGGCCGGGAGATCGAGATCCTGGCCGGGATCGAGGCCGGTGACGTCGTGGTGTCTTCGGCCGGCTTCCTGGTCGACGCCGAGTCGAACCTGGGAGCCGCCATGGACCACCTCCAGGGGGACTCACCGGAGCCGACGGATCCGCACGCGGGCCACGATCAGGACGAGGGTGCGGGCTCCCGCGGTGGAAGCCACCCCCACGAGGGGCACGGGGGAGGCGGCTGAGCCATGCTTCCCAGAATCATCACCTGGTCGATCAACAACAAGTTCCTGGTGGCGATCTTCACCCTCTTCGTGGTGGCCGGGGGCATCGTCGCTCTGTCGCGCACGCCCCTGGAAGCGATCCCGGATCTGTCCGACGTGCAGGTCATCGTCCAGACGGACTACCCCGGCCAGGCGCCGCTCATCGTGGAGGACCAGGTCACCTACCCCATTGCGGCGGAGATGCTGAAGGTGCCCGGCGCGGAGGTGGTGCGGGGCTACTCCTTCTTCGGGCTCTCCTTCGTCTACATCATCTTTGACGACGGCACGGACCTCTACTGGGCCAGGAGCCGGGTGCTGGAGTACCTCTCGGCCATCCAGGACCAGCTCCCCGACGGCGCCCAGGCCTCCCTGGGGCCGGATGCCACGGGTCTGGGTTGGGTCTACCAGTACGCCCTGGAGGACACCCTCGGGAACCACTCTCTTGCCGACCTCCGGGCCATCCAGGACTGGAACCTGCGCTACGCCCTCACCTCGGTGCCGGGGGTGAGCGAGGTGGCCGCGGTGGGGGGCTTCCAGCGCACGTACGAGATCACGGTGAACCCCGAGAACCTTCGGGGCTACGGGATCTCCGTCTCCCAGGTCATGCAGGCGGTTCGGGTCTCGAACCAGGACGAAGGGGCCATGATGCTGGACCTGAGCGACCGGGAGTTCATGGTCCGGGCACTGGGCTACTTCCAGGGACCTGAGGACATCGAGAACGTGGTGGTGGGGGCCACTGTGAACGGGACGCCGATCCGTGTGGCGGACATTGCCACCGTCCAGTTCGCCCCTGACGTACGAAGGGGAGCGGCGGACCTGGACGGCCGAGGAGAGGTGGTGGGCGGGATCGTCGTCATGCGCTTCGGCGAGAACGCCCTGGGAGTTATCGACCGGGTCAAGGAGAAGCTGGACGAGGTCCAGGCCTCCCTCCCGGAGGGCGTGGTGATCCGTCCGGTCTACGACCGCTCGGACCTGATCCTCCGGGCCATCTCCACGCTCCGGGAAAAGCTGATCCTCGAGTTCCTGATCGTGGCCCTCATCTGCGTCCTCTTCCTCTTCCACGTGCGCAGCGCACTGGTGGCCATCATCACGCTGCCCCTGGCGGTCCTCATGGCGTTCATCGTCATGCGGGGCATCGGCATCGGTGCCGACATCATGAGCCTGGGGGGGATCGCCATCGCCATCGGTACCATGGTGGACGCGGCCATCGTGATGATCGAGAACAACCACAAGCACCTGGAGCGTGCGGCGACGGAGAAGTACGCGGAGCGGGGTGAAGAGATCCCGAAGCGCGGGTTCTCCACCTCCATCTTCAGCGCCCGGGAGCGGTGGCAGATGGTCCTCTCCTCCGCGAAGGAGGTGGGACCGGCGCTCTTCTTTGCCCTGCTCATCATCTCGGTCTCCTTCGTGCCCATCTTCGCCCTCGAGGCCCAGGAAGGCCGCCTGTTCAAACCGCTTGCCTGGACGAACGTGCTTGCCATGGCCTCGGCGGCGCTCCTGGCGGTCACCGTGGTCCCCGTGGCCATGGGGCTGTTCATTCGGGGCCGGATCCGCACGGAGAACCAGAATCCCCTCAACCGCCTCCTGGTGGCCGTCTATCGGCCCGTGATCCGGGTCGTTCTCCGGTACCCCTGGCCGGTGGTCTCCGGGGCGGTGGCGATCCTGTTGCTCACGTTCATCCCCTTCAAGCAGATCGGCTCGGAGTTCATGCCGCCCCTGCACGAAGGGACGATCCTCTACATGCCGACCACGCTGCCGGGCATCAGCATCGAGGCCGGCCGGCAGGTCATGCAGCACCAGGACAGCGTCCTGGCCACGATCCCCGAGGTGCAGAGCGTCTTCGGTAAGATCGGCCGGGCCGAGACGGCCACGGATCCGGCGGGGCTGGACATGCTGGAGACGACCATCGTGCTCCGGCCCCGGGACGAGTGGCGCCCGGGGATGACGCCGGAGAAGCTGGTGAACGAGATGGACTCGCTCATCGACTATCCCGGGTTCACCAATGCGTGGACCCAGCCCATCCAGGGCCGGATCGACATGCTGGCCACGGGGATCCGGACTCCGGTCGGGGTCAAGATCTTCGGCGAGGACCTCGCTGAGCTCGAACGGTTGGGCAGGGAGGTCGAAAACGCGGTGTCGGGGGTGCGGGGAACCCGCTCGGTCTTCGCGGAGCGGGCAGTCACCGGCTACTACCTGGACATCGACATCGACCGGGCGGCGGCGGCGCGCTACGGGCTGAACGTGGGTGACATCCAGATGGTGGGGGGGGCCGCTGTGGGCGGGATGCCCATTACCCGGACGGTGGAGGGTCGCGAACGCTACGGCGTGCGGCTCCGCTACCCACAGGAGCTCCGGGACCAGCCGGACAAGCTGGCCGAGGTGCTGATCCCCGTGGCGCAGCAGCGGGGCACCATGGCCGCGGCGGGAATGGGCGGCGCAGGCGGGACGGCCGGGATGGGGAACATGGGCGGCGGCCAGATGGCCGACGGCTCCTCGTCGATGGGCGACGGGGCGCTGGGCGCGGGGGGCGCGCCGGGCACTCGCTGGGGGGACGGCGGCGGAGCCAGCCGTCTCACGGGTGGTGCCGGAGGCGTGACGCAGGTTCCCCTGGGCCAGGTTGCGGACATCCGGATGGTTCGGGCCCCCATGGCGGTCCGGACCGAGGGGGCGATCCCCACCGCCTGGGTCTACGTGGACGTGGTGGACCGGGACATCGGAGGCTACGTGACCGATGCGAGGCGGATGGTGGAAGAGATGGTGGACCTCCCGCCCGGATACCGCATCGAGTGGTCGGGGCAGTACGAGTACATGGAGCGGGCCCAGGAGCGCCTGACGCTGGTCGTGCCCGCGGTCCTGCTCATCATCTTCCTCCTCGTGTACTTCAACTTCCGGAACGTGGGCAGCACGCTCATCGTGCTCCTGTCGGTGCCCCTGTCGCTGGTCGGGGGGATCGCCTTGATGGCGATCCTGGGCTACAACTGGTCGGTGGCCACCGTGGTCGGATTCATTGCCCTGGCCGGCGTAGCCACGGAGATCGCCATCATCCTGGTCACCTACCTGAACCTGGCGTACGAAACCCGCCGGGGTGAGGGGAGGCTCCGGGACCTGTCGGATCTCGCCGAGGCCGTACGGGAGGGCGTGTACCTGCGGCTCCGGCCCATCATCATGACCTCCTCCACCCTGGCCATCGGGCTGCTGCCCCTCCTGTTCGGCCACGGAGCCGGGGCCAGCGTCATGCGCCGGATCGCGGCGCCCATGATCGGGGGAATGGTCTCCACGGTGGTGCTCACCCTGATCCTGATCCCGGCGATCTACTTCCTGTGGAAGGGCTACCAGCTCAAGGGGGAGACCGCCGGGCCGGACGGACCGTTCGAGGCCGCCGAGCTCCCAGCGGGGGTCGAATGACGCCGGCCGGGGTCAGGCCGTCCCCACGGATGACAACTACGAGGAGTGAACCATGAAGCGGAGAAGGAGACAGATCGGAATCCTCGCACTCGCCGCCCTCATCGGGGGCGGGGCACTCCTCTACGGGCTTTCCCGCACCCCACCCGAAGCGGTGGCCATGACCGTCTACATGACGCCGGAATGCGGCTGCTGCGGGGATTGGGTGGCCCACATGAAGCAGAGCGGGTTCATGGTGACGTCCCGATACATACCGGAAGCGGACCTGTGGGGGCTGAAGGACTACCACGAGATCCCGCACTCCACCCGCTCCTGCCACACCGCCGAGGTCCGGGGCTACGTCGTGGAAGGGCACATCCCTGCGGACGCGGTGCGACGGATCCTGCGGGATCGTCCGGAGATCCGGGGGGCGGCCGTGCCTGGGATGCCCCTGGGCTCCCCTGGGATGGAGGTGCCGGGTCAGCCGCCTCACCCATACGACGTGGTCGCCATCCACCGAGACGGGGAGCTCAGCGTGCTGGAGCGGCGCTGAGCGGACCCGACGCGACTCGAGCCCGGGGAGAACTGCCGTGAGCATGAGCCGGAAGACGAGGAGGCGCAGGCACCGGTCCGGACAGTCCCCAGACCGGCAAGCGATGGATCTCCGATCCCACGGACCTGAAACGGAGGACCGATCATGAAAAGCAGACCACAGCGCGTTCTGTCCGCGCTCCTTCTGGCGCCTCTTCTTCTGGCGGCCGGCTGCTCCGACCACGGAATGGCTTCCGCGGGGGCCGAGACCGTACTTCTCAAGGTCTCTCCTGCGGCCGGGGCCACGTCGGTGGACCCGACCGCTTCGGTGACCGTCCGGTTCAGCCACCCGGTCATGCCCGACATGGAGGAGTACGCCCTCCTCCACCGGGGCGACGTGACCGGCCCCGTGGTGGACGGCACCTGGAGCCTGGTGGAGGGCAGCACCGTCCTCCGTTTCACCCCCGATCGGCCGCTGGAGAACGGCACCACGTACACCATCCACCTGGGCGGGGGGATGATAGATGGATCGGGGCACCCGGTGAACTTCCACCGCAACGGCCGTCACATGGGAGGGCAGTGGGCCACCTCGGGGATGATGGGTGGGGGAGGTCACCACGGAGGAGGGCACATGGGCGGCGGCTGGGCCCATGCGAACGGCACCCACGGGATGGTGTTCTCGTTTACCACGGCCCCGTGAGAGAGGGGCCCCCACACGGAGGACCACGATGACCCGCATCCAGACGGTTTCGTTCGCCAACGCCCTGGCCATGGTGAGCGTCGGGGCCTATCTCCTCTGCGTCCTTCTCGCGGCTGCGGCGCCGGACCTGTTCGCCACGATCCTATCGAGCTGGTTCCACGGGATGCTGGCCGGCACCGGGGGTGGCGTCCGCGTGACGGCCGCCGGTATCCTCCTGGGGCTTCTCACCGTGGCGGCCTCTGCCTGGCTGTTCGGCCTTGCCTTGGCGGCGGTCTACAACCGGCTCCTCCGGAGTCGGGGCGAGACCGCAACCGGCGAGTGAGCCAACGCAGCTCGGGACGACCGAGCGAGCGCGACTACCGCGACCCGGACCCGACGAGGTGAGGAGATGAACGACAAAGCCGACCACCACGAACCCCACGGTGATCACGACTCCGAAGGAGGCCACGAGCACCACGCCCACCACGGGCACGGGGACCACGAGGGGCACGACGCCCACGGACACCACCACGGGCATGGGGACCATGAGGGGCACGACGCTCACGCCGGTCACAGCCCGGAGATGTTCCGGGACAAGTTCTGGCTCTCCTTCATCCTGACGCTCCCGGTGGTCTTCTGGTCGGACCACATCCAGGAGCTGCTGGGTTATCAGGCTCCCGTCTTCCCGGGCTCGGAATGGATCCCGCCGGTCCTGGGGACGATCGTCTTCGTGTACGGCGGCTGGGTGTTCGTCAAGGGCGCCTGGCATGAACTGAAAGCCCGTCTGCCCGGGATGATGACCCTCATCGCCCTGGCCATCACCGTCGCCTTCGTCTTCTCGTGGGTCGTCCAGCTCGGGCTTATCGATGCCTCGGCCCTCTGGTGGGAACTGGCCACCCTGGTCGCCATCATGCTCCTGGGCCACTGGATCGAGATGCGTTCCATCGACCAGGCTCAGGGCGCCCTCAAAGAGCTGGCAAAGCTCCTCCCTGACAAGGCCACACGGATCACCGAGGCGGGGGAAGAGAAGGTCCCTGTGGGCGATCTCCGGGACGGAGATCTCGTCCTCGTCCGACCGGGGGAGAGCATCCCCGCCGATGGCGTCGTGCGCAGGGGATCCAGCGACGTGAATGAAGCCGTGATCACGGGCGAGTCCCGTCTCGTGAAGAAAGAGGAGGAGAGCGAGGTCATCGCCGGAACAATCAACGGCGAAGGCTCGCTACGGGTGGAGGTGACCGGGACCGGCGAGGACACGAAGCTCTCGGGAATCATGCGGCTCGTGGCCGACGCCCAGCAGTCGAAGTCCCGGGCCCAGCATCTGGCGGACCGAGCCGCCCAGATTCTGACCGGCGTGGCCCTGGGCGCGGGGATGCTGACCCTCGTCGTCTGGCAGTTCCTCGGGGCCCCCATCGACTTCTCCATTGTACGCACCGTGACCGTCCTGGTCATCGCCTGCCCCCACGCCCTGGGACTTGCCGTGCCCCTGGTCGTGGCCATCTCCACGACCCTCGGGGCCCAGAACGGGCTCCTGGTCCGGGATCGCCGGGGCCTGGAAGAGGCCCGGAACCTGAACGTCGTGATCTTCGACAAGACCGGCACCCTCACCCTGGGCGAGCACCGGGTCGTGGAGATGACGGTGGCGGAGGGGATGGGAGAGGAGGAGGCGCTTCGCATCGCGGCGGGGGTGGAGTCGGAGTCCGAGCACCCCATCGCCCGGGGCGTCGTGAAGACGGCGGAGGACCGGGGCATCGAGGTTCCCACGCCCGACGGGTTCCGGGCCATCACGGGGAAGGGGGTGGCCGCCTCCGTGGAGGGCAGTGAGTATCACATGGGTGGGCCGGCTCTCCTGAAGGCAGAGGAGGCCGACGTGTCTTCCACCCTTCGAGACGCCGCCGAGAAGGCGGCCGGGAGGGGACAGGCGGCGATCTATCTCCTGCGGGAGGGAGAAGCGCTGGCCGTCTTCGCCGTGGCCGACGCCATCCGCGAAGAGAGCTACGAGGCCGTACAGGCGCTCCACGAGCGGGGCATCGAAGTGGCGATGCTCACCGGCGATGCACGGGCGGTGGCTGAGGCCGTGGCGGAGGAGCTGGGAATCGACACTGTATTCGCCGAGGTGCTGCCGGACGAGAAGGCGTCCAAGGTCCGGGAACTCCAGGCCCAAGGGAAGAAGGTGGCCATGGTGGGCGACGGCGTGAACGATGCCCCGGCGCTCGCCACCGCCGACATCGGAATCGCCATCGGGGCGGGCACCGACGTGGCCGTGGAGGCGGGCCACATCGTTCTCGTGCGCTCCGATCCCAGGGACATCCCCCGTATCGTGACCCTCTCCCGGGCCACGTACCGGAAGATGCTTCAGAACCTGTGGTGGGCCGCGGGCTACAACATCTTTGCCATTCCCCTGGCGGCCGGGGTCCTGGCCGCGTGGGGGATCCTGCTCACGCCGGCGCTCGGGGCGGTGTTCATGTCGGCCAGCACGATCATCGTGGCCATCAACGCGCAGTTCCTGAAGA
>PWZC01000215.1 GCA_003567615.1 Gemmatimonadota bacterium
CCGGGGGGCCGACTCCGGTGCCCCGCCGGATTCCGGAAGAGGATCATGGTCGACTGCCGACCCGACGGCAGCGCCCGACCGACCTTCACATGCCGCAGCCAATCCGGCGGGTAGCTGATGTTGTAGCGGAATCCCCGTTGGTCCGTCCCCTCACCCTCCCGGTTGTGTCTGGCCACGAACTCCGGTCCTCCCCTGACGAGACGTCTGTTTTGCGATTGCGC
Organism: Gemmatimonadota bacterium; assembly: GCA_003567615.1. Classification (GTDB taxonomy): domain Bacteria; phylum Gemmatimonadota; class Gemmatimonadetes; order Longimicrobiales; family Gaopeijiaceae; genus PWLA01. The sequence continues at coordinate 222 of PWZC01000215.1, forward strand.
GGCCCCTGGATGCCATGCCGGTGCCCCCCATCCGGCCGGGAGGCCCTGCCCCCCGACGCGTGACCGCCACCACCGGCCATCCGGCGCAATGTCCCCGCCGGTCCGCATCGTGTCAACCGACGAACCGGTTGAGGAGAGGGATTGTGGTCGGAAGGATCATGGCCCAGGACCGGCGTCGGAGGAATCGTGGGTCAGAAGGACACCGGAATCGGTGGCAGGAGCAGGATGAGACTGCCCATGAGCAGCCACCCCGTCACCTTCCGCCACCCCGTCGGCGCCGGGTGCGGAGGCATGGCCTCCAGGGGGATGGTCCGGTTCCGTCCCAGGACGAAGGTGATCACCGCCCAGGCCCACCACCCGGGCCACATGAACCCCAGGACCAGGAAGACCGATACCGTCGCCCGAGACCACCAGCGCTGGCGGCCCGGGTGGAGGGCATACAGGATCTGCCCTCCATCCAACTGCCCCAACGGGAGCAGGTTGAGGAAGGTCAGCATCAGGCCGACCCAACCGGCGAAGGCCAGGGGATGGAGATGGAGGGCGGCCTCTTCCACCGAAACGGGGAGGATGGCCAGAAGCCCTCCGACCAAAAGGGGCTCGCCCAACCGGATCACGATGTCCTGGAACACGATGATGAAGGGAAGGCCGTCACGGGCCGGCACCTCCGTCACCTCGGACAGGAGGAGGCCCAGCATCAGGCAGGGCAGGGAGAGAACGAGGGAGATCAGGGGACCGGAGGCCCCTACGTCCAGAAGCGCCCGTCGATGCGGGATGGGCGAGTGCAGCCGGACCAGACCACCCAGCGTTCCGACCACCGAGATATGGGGTGGAAACGGGATGAGGAGGGGCGGACCGGCCACCACCCCGTGCCGATCCGCCGCCCACCGATGCCCCCATTCATGCCCGTAGAGGATGGCGACGAAGGGTACGGCGAAGGGGACCCCCTTCAGGAGGTCCACAAGGGAAAACCCCGTGGGCCACCAGAACGGGATGCCGAGGATCGTGCGAAATTCGAGCCCCAGGGGATCGACGCCCACCAGCAGGGCTCCGGCCACAAGGGTCGACAGCAGGGTCAGGATGAGAAGCCCGGCGCTCAGGATCGGTTCCCATCCAGGACCCTTGACCGGGTCTGGACCGCCCATTACTATGGCCGAAATTCCTCAACCAAGGGTGGCCTCCGGCCTTCTCCGCTCCGTTTTCCGGTCGCCCTTTTCCCCAGAATTTTCCGCCCCCCGTGCTGCTGGTCCATGGATTCCATCAGCCGGACCCTTCCATCCACCCGCCTGCATTCCGTCTTCCTACCCGCTGGGCCCAGACCATCTGGAGACATTCGTGGACATCGCTGAATTGAAGAAGAAGAACGTGGCCGAGCTCCATGAGCTGGCCGCCGAGCTGAAAATCCAGAATCACTCGGGGCTCCGCAAGCAGGATCTGATCTTCCGGATCGAGCAGAACCTCCTGGACACCGATGTGGTGCTCCGCGGCGAGGGAGTGCTTGAGGTCCTCCCCGAGGGCTACGGCTTTCTCCGCTCCCCGGACTGGAACTACCTCTACGGTCCCGACGATATCTACGTCTCTCCCTCCCAGATCAAGCGGTTCGACCTGCGGACCGGCGACACCATCCTGGGGCAGGTTCGGCCGCCCAAGGACGGGGAACGGTACCTGGCCCTCCTCAAGGTGGAGCAGGTCAACCTGGACGAGCCGGAGAAGTCCAAGCACCGCATTGCCTTCGACAACCTGAAACCCCGCTACCCCGAGACCAGGATCCGCCTGGAGCGGGAGGGTGGCAGCATCTCCATGCGGGTGATGGACCTCATCGCCCCCATCGGGATGGGGAAGCGTGGACTCATCGTGTCGCCGCCCAAGGCCGGTAAGACCACGCTCCTGCAGCAGATCGCCAACTCCATCACCGCCAATCATCCGGAGATCTACCTCATCGTCCTCCTCATCGATGAACGTCCGGAAGAGGTGACGGACATGGAGGAGCACGTCGACGGCGAGGTGATCTCGTCCACCTTCGACGAACCTGCCGAGCGGCACACCCAGGTGGCGGAGATGGTGCTTGACAAGGCGAAGCGACTGGTGGAACAGGGCAAGGATGTGGTGATCCTCCTGGATTCCATCACCCGACTGGCCCGGGCCTACAACGTAACCGTCCCCCACTCCGGGAAGATCCTCTCCGGCGGAGTCGATGCCAACGCACTCCACAAGCCCAAACGATTCTTCGGTGCGGCGCGCAACATCGAGGAGGGGGGATCCCTCACCATCATCGCCAGCGCCCTGGTAGAAACCGGGAGCCGCATGGACGAAGTGATCTTCGAGGAGTTCAAGGGGACCGGGAACATGGAGCTGGTCCTGGATCGGCACATCGCCGACAAGCGCATCTTCCCGGCCATCGACATCAACCGATCCGGAACACGGAAGGAAGAACTGCTGCTGACGGAGACCGAGTTGAACCGGGTCTACCTCCTCCGCAACTTCCTCTCGGATATGCCGTCGGCCGAGGCCATCGAATTCCTCATGGACCGGATGAAGCGAACCACCGACAACTCCGAATTCCTGGACTCCATGCAGGGAAGCTGAGGGCCGGATCTCAGTCGTCGATGGCGCCGGCGTAGCGCGGATTCACCACCCACTCCTCGCCATCGAACACCTTCCGGTCCCAAGGGAAGATGATGGTCTGATCGGTCTCCAGGGAGAAGAAATCGGGCTGATGGCCCCGGGGGCGCTTGAAGGTGGTGGCCGTACGGATCTCCTCAGCATGGACATCCCGGAGGGCCGCAATGCCGAGCCGCAGGGTCTCACCCGAGGTGCAGACCTCATCCACCAGGACGACGCGCTTTCCGCGGGCCTGTTCGGGAGCCGCCGAGAGTATGGCCGGCCGGTCCCGCACCTGGGCTCCGCCCTCACGCCGGGAGATGGTCATGGAATAGAAGGGGACGCTGAGGAGTGAGGCCACGATGGCTCCGGGAATGACGCCGGCACGGGCGATTCCCACCACCATCTCCGGGTCGTATTCCCGGGATACGCGCATGGCCAGGGCGCGGCAGAGTTCGCCGAACATCTCCCACCCCAGATCCAGGAACTGATCGTCGCGAATGAGGGGGTTGCCCTGCGAGTCCATTCCAGGCACGAATGAGCCGGATCCGGTGGACCCGGGAAATTCGGCGTTGAGCAGGGATGGGGAAAAGGGAGAGAGCGGCGGCATGGGACCCTCCAGGGCCGTGGGACGTCGTGGGACCCCGAGGCGACAACCGAAGCGAAACAGCGGCGTCCGGCCAGGGCGCCATCCCGGGGCGGGGCGATGGGCGCGGCTTCCTTCGCCGTTCGCCCCCTGGACCGGGAACTTAGAAACCGCCACTCCCCAGGGGAAGGCCGGACGAGACCATGAGCGATGATCTGAATACCCGAGCCGACCAGCGGCTGGAGGCGGCATTGGCCGAAACGGGAGCCCGCGACCCGAGGCAGGCCTATCGGACACTCCTTCGGCAGCTAAAGCAACGGGACGAGGTCACCTACGCCCGCGCCGTGACCCACTGGCGGACCACCGTCATCGAGCCCCTGGGCCGCGGGGAGGGCGATCCCCTTCGTCTCTGGTTGAACTTCGGAGTGGGGTTGGTGGAGACCCTCCACCCCGGGCGTGCGGTCAAGATCGATGAAGGGGGGATCGCCCACCCGCTCGACGAACCGCCCGGCTGGGATGCCCTTGTCCTCCACCTCCCCGAGGATCCCGGGGAGCGGGCCGTACCCGTGGTCCTCCCGCCCGAGCCGACGCCGGCCCAGACCGCGACCCTCCATCTCCTGGTGGAGGGCCGGCTCTCCCTCGACAATGCCTGAACGGCCCCGTCCGGTTCGCCGTCGGGAACGGGCATTCTCCAGCGGCGTACCACCTGGCTTGAATGCACTCCGTCAGGCTCGTCCCACCTTCGGCCATCAACGTCCATGAGCGTGCGAGAGACCCGGATCCGAACTTCCAAGAACATGTCATGGACTCCCCGCCCGGGATGGGTGACGGTCCGCCTGGTGGGGACCTGCGCCGACCCGGCCCTCCGCCGGGGGCAGGTCGTCACCCACGCTCCCCTCGATCTGGATCCGGTCTCCGGAGCCGAGGAGGAACTCCTGCCAGGCACCCTGGTCATCGTGCTGGCCAAGGCGGCGCACCTCGTGGAGGACGACCTCCATCTGATCCCCGAGGAAGCGGTGGTGGCCGTGGGCGAGATCCTGCCCTAGTCGGTCCGTCCCGCCATCACCCGGAAATCCCGCTCCACGTCGGTGGGAGGCTCCGAACGTAGGCTCACCACCACGGTGACCAGGCCTGCCAGGATGAAGGCAGGAACCAGCTCGTAGACCAGGGCGTTCAGCGCCGGTGTGAGGTACCAGACCACCGTGGTGACGGCGCCGGTCGCGACCCCGGCCAGCACCCCGGATCGAGTGGTCCCCCGCCAGTAGAGGGCCAGGATCATGGGGGGACCCAGCGCCGCCCCGAGCCCGGCCCAGGCAAAGAGTACCAGCCAGAAGACCAGATCCTCCGCCGCCCATCCCAGGGCCAGCGCTCCCAGAACCAGTACCATCACCACGGCTCTGGAGAGGATCACCAGGAGGCGGTCAGGGATCTCTTCCCCCTTCCGGATCACCTTCTCGTAGATATCCCGCACCAGCGCCGACGCACCTACCAGAAGTTGGGAGTCGGCGGTGGACATGATGGCGGCGAAGATGGAGGCCACCACCATCCCGAAGAGCACCGGTGGCAGGAGCGTCCGAGCCAGGAACGGATAGAGGTTTTCCGTGTCCTGACCCGGGAGCATGGCCAGCTCCGGGACCCAGGCCCGCCCCACCAGGCCAATGGCAACCGCTCCGGCCCCCATGATGATGTTGGCGGCCGTCCCGGTCCAGGCGGCGAAGCGAAGGTCCGCCGCATCCCGGATGGACATGTACCGCACCAGGATGTGGGGGTTACCGGGTGAACCCAGGCCGATGGCCACGAGCCCCAGCAGAGCGCCCCCACCCAGGGACAGGGCGTCCACGAAGGCGGGTTCATAGGCCATCAACTCGGCGTGGACCGCGTCCCATCCCCCGAATCCGGCCACCGCCAGGATCGGAAGCCCCACAAGCGCCACCACCATGAACCCGGCCTGAAGGGTGTCGGTAAGACTGACGGCCAGGAATCCACCCACCGTGGTGTAGAGGAGGACGATGGCCGCGGTGAGGAGGATTCCCACCTGAGGGTCGAGACCGAAGCTGGCGCCGATGGCCTTTCCCCCACCGACGAACTGGGCCGAGACGTAGGCGGTCATGAAGACCACCAGGACCAACGCCAGCGAGATCCGGAGGACGCCATTGCGGTCCTGGAACCGTTCGGCCAGGAAATCCGTGATGGTGACGCAGTCCCGGTCTCCGGCGAAGCGACGGAGGCGGGGGGCGAAGTGGATGAAGAGGAAGAACTCCATCGCGGTGTACCCCACCACAGCCCAGAGAGCTGAGGCGCCCATCTGCCACGCCATCCCGGTGACGCCCAGGAGGAGCCAGGCGCTCCGCCCCGAAACCACGGCGGAGAGGGCCACGACCCACCGGTTCATGACCCGTCCGCCCACGAAGAAATTCCCGATCCCCCGCGAAGAGAAGCGGGCGGACCAGGCGCCGATCCCCACCAGGACGATCAGGTATCCCAGGAAGGCGGCCAGCGCCCAGCCATCCGCCTCCACCACCGGTTGCACCGACGGTTACTCCGGAAAGAGTTCGGCGGCCCCGCTGCCGTCATCCACCGACCAGCCGATCCCCCACGCGCCAGGGCCCAGATGGGTCGCCAGGACGGCGGTGGCGGGCCCCTCCAGGATCTCGTCGGGCTCGTAGCGGGCCTCCAGTTCGGCCCGGACCCCGGGGATCACCTCGGGGCACCCCACGTGCACGATCCCGAACCGGACCCCGCTGGTCCCGGGTGGGACCCGCTGGGCCAGAACCTCCAGGGCAGTGGAGAGGACCCGGTCCCGTCCCCTGGCCTTCCCGGCGGGCTCCACCTTCCCCTCAGCCGAGATCTCCAGGATGGGCTTCACATCCAGGAGTCGGGCGAAGAACGCCTTTCCTCGACTCACGCGGCCCGAGGCCAGGAGACGCTCCAGGGTATCCACTGTGAAGAGCATGCCGGAGGGGGTTCGGAGCCTCCGGATCTCCCGGAGGATGGCGGCGGGAGGCACACCCAACTCGGCCAGTTCCGCCGCCCGGAGCACCAGAAGCCCCTGCAGGATGGAGGCGCCACGGGTGTCCATCCGGTGGAGAGGACGAGGGTCGTCCAACTCCATCATGCGCCCGGCGGCGGCTTCGGCGGAGGCGTAGGTGCCGGAGAGCGCCGAGCTGAGCCCCAGGTAGAGGACCTCATCTCCCTCCTCCCCGGCCCGGCCGAAGGTGGTGAGGAAGTCTGCGGGGGAAGGCTGGGAGGTGGTGGGCAACTCCTGGCCCTGGTCCATGCGGGCGTGAAACTCCTCGGCCGTGATGTCCACCCCGTCCCGCAGCACATTCTCCCCCTCCAGGAGGAGGAGTGGGACCACGTGGATCCCGTGGGCACGGATCACGGCCTCAGGAAGGTCGTTGGTGCTATCAGTCACCAGGGCCACGGGGCGCCGGGCCGCCTCGCCCACCCCGTGCCGGGCCAGTACGGCCTGCTGCGCCTCCATGTCCTCGGCCTTGTGGCTGTCCAGGCTCCCCAGGGTCCGGAGGTAGTCGAAGACTTCCTCCGGCTCATCGGTGTGGATGTGGATCTTGAGGAGCGACCCGGAGCGGACCACGACCATGGAGTCACCCTTCTCCCGCAGCGTCTCCCGCACCGTCTGGGCCGGGGGGAGCCGGTCACCCCGGACCAGCCCCTCGGTGCAGTAACGGAACGCCGACTCCGCCCGCTCCTCGGCGCGGTGGGCTACCCCGGTAGGGGCGTCGTCGCCCCCCTTCATGGACCCGCTCCCGACCTCGATCCGGTCCGGGAGACCGACCTTTCCCGTTGTGATGAGAACCGTGACGCCCTCCAGGAGGTGGACGAAACCCTTCCCTCCGGCATCCACCACCCCGGCCTCCCGGAGCGACGGCAGGAGGTCGGGGGTCCTCTCGAGGGACGCCTTGGCCTCGTCCAGGATGGTCCTGAGGAAGGGGACGAAGTCGGGCTCCTCCAGGGTCCGGGCCCGCTCCACCGTCTCGCGCATGACCGTGAGGATGGTGCCTTCCACAGGATTGTCGATGGCGTCGTAGAGCCCGGCAACCCCGGCCGCCATGGCATCGGTGAACCCGGCGGTGTCGACGCGGCCCTGTCCCTCCACGGCGTCGGCGAACCCCAGGAGGAAGTGGGAAAGCATCATCCCGGAGTTGCCCCGGGCCCCCATGATGGAAGCTTCGGCAGCCGCCCTGGCCATACCGGACAGGTCGGACCGGGGAGCCTTCCGCAGATGGTCCCGTATCGCCCGGACCGTGAGGGCCAGGTTCGTTCCCGTATCGCCGTCGGGCACCGGGAAGACGTTGATCCGATTCAGTTCCCGCCGTTGGGCCTCGACGTGGTCGCAGCCCGCCAGGAGAGCCCGGCGAAGGCGAGAGCCATTCATGTAGGCAATGCGCATGGTGGTCAACTTCGGACCCCCGGACGGGGAGCGCAACACGGGCCCGACCGGGTGGCTGGGGAGGGCAATCCCCGGCGGGAACCCCGGTCCGACCCTCCGGAGGGTCGGTCGGACCTACCAGCGCCCCCGGGCGCGCTCCTTCCCGGGAAGCACCTCGAGGCAGGTGGTCCACCAGCCGGAGCGGATGGTCTCGATGAACTCATGGGGAAGACCCTCGTCCCGCATCTCGTCGGCCAGGAGCTCCACCTCATAGCGGACCGGGACGAACTCCACCTGAAGCCCGACGCTCCCGCCCGGACCCGACCCGTTCGTCCCGGAACCGGGGCCGCGGGAATCCGCCGAGAGCATGGCGTACCAGACCTCCCGGCGGCCGTCATTGGCCGGCCGGCCCAGAGCGCCAGCGTTCACGTACCAGTAGCCGTCACCCAGATCCCGACTCCAGTGGATCCCGGTGTGGGTGCCCAGGAGCACGTCGGCTTCCAGCGCCTCGGCCATGCCCCGGAGGAAGTGGGTCGGCGTGGTGGTCTCCCAGAGAAACTCGTTCATCCGGCGAGGACTTCCGTGGAACGCGAGCACCCGCAGGGGCCCCAGGTGGAAGCGGATCTCCCGGGGAAAGTGAGCCATCCATCTCCGGCTCTCAGGTGAGGTGTTGGCCAGCGTGTACTCGTAGGAGATCCGGGCGTAGTGGTTGTCCCGGGGATCCGTATAGCCGCACTGGCAGTCGTCCAGACCCCTGGCGATGGAGTCATCGTAGTTGCCCCGCACCACCGGGATCCCCTCGTCTCGGAGAAGATGGATGGTCCGATCGGGGCTTGGACCGAAGGCGCCCAGGTCGCCCAGGCAGAGGATGGCCTCGGCCCCACGCCTGCGAGCATCGGCGATGGCGGCCTTCAGCGCCCGATGATTGGAATAGATCCCTCCGAAGGCCGCCACCCGCATCGGGCTTCCCGGCAGGCTGCCCACCATGGGCGCATCAAGGGCCAACTCGGCCCCTCGTCCCCCGGGTCCCCGCTCCCCTACCGGCGGGCCACCCATCACAGCTCTCCCCCCACCCCGCTCCCGGTGTTGGAGCAGATGGCTCCGGAGAGGTAGCAGGTGAAGCAGGCCGACTCCTTCAGTCGCACCGGAGTCCGAGCCGCCTCCGACAGCGTTTCGCCCACCCGCGCCGAGGGAGCCTCCAGAAGGATCGGGCAGGCCTGCACCCCCGTGGCCGTCACCAGACGGGCCCGGCTGCAAAGGAGTTGGGACGCGTCGAAGCCCTCCATCATGCGGGCTGTGACCCGCTCCGTCTCCTCATAGCCACGCGTACGGCCCGCCTCCTCCCCCATGAGCAGAGGAGGGAGGATCTTGATGCGGGGGCGGTGATAACCCACCTCTGCCAGGAGTTCCCGGAAACCCTGCAGATAGTGCGGCGTGTCGTGCTCGGGCCAGCTTCGCATGCAGGTGATGATGGGAAGGAAGCCCTCGGCCACCAGGTTCCGGATCCCCTCCACACACCGGTGGAACGCGCCGTCGCCCCGGATGGCGTCATTCATCTCCCGGGTGATGCCGTCCAGGGAAACCCGGAGCTCCAGGGTGTAGGGCGAGTTTGCCGCCAGCGCCGCCAGACGGCGGGCGCGGCGCGGGAGGAGGAGGGTGGCATTGGTGAGGACGGTGGCGGGTCCCAGCTCCAGTGCGTCCGCCAGGATCTCCTCCATCTCCCGGTTCATGAAGGGTTCTCCGCCGGTGAAGTAGTACTCCTTCACCCCCAGGGACACCGATTCGTCCAGGGCCTCCCGAACCTGCTTCCGGGTCATGAACCAGTGGGAGTGGTTGTCCGGGGCGCAGGAGATGAAGCAGTGGCGGCACCGTAGGTTGCATACGGTACCGGCCACCTGGAACCAGAGTTCGTCCAGTCCCTGGAGGGCTACGGCAGGAGCGTCGTCGATGACGGCCAGTTCGACTCGGGCCAACGGAGATTCCTCTGGCATGAAAGGGTTCGGGCGAGACGGCGCGTCGTGGGACGCAACGGCTCGAGGGGAGGCCGGCTTCGGATCCATGGCCCCCCAGCCTGGGAAACGCCTGGGGCAGGGATGAAGTTCCGCCGGGGCCGTCCCTGGACCGCCAAGGGCGACCGGGGTTGACCGGACACGGGAGAAGGGCCGAAGCCCCATGGCGGTCATTCCGGCCGGTTCTCGCTCCTTCTCAGTCCTGGCGGCGAAAGAGCGCGAGCTCGAAGAACCCTCCCAGCGCCGCCGGTTCCCGACACTCCATGGTCAGGGGAAGGCCTTCCACCAGCTCGCCCAGGCGACGGTCCAGCGAGGTGAACAGGAGCCGGGAAAGCGGATTGGCCACTCGGCGGAGAAGCGACAGGGGGCGGTCCTCGGGGGCGAACTTGTCGAAAACCACCAGCCGCCCCCCGGGCCGCAGGACCCGGGTCGCCTCGGCGAGGCAGGCCCGTCCGTCGGCCACCACCGCAGCCACCAGGTGGAGGAGGACCACATCGAAGGAGGCGGGGGGGAGTCCCGTAGCCTGGGCGTCCATCTCCACGACCTGCATCACGCTCCCGGTCCGCTCTTCGATCCGTGCGGCCCGACGCCGAAGCTGCCGGAGCATTCCGTCGGCCAGGTCGCCGGTGACCACCTCGACCCCCTCGGGCAGGAAGTGAAGGTCCCGGCCCGGTCCGGCCCCCGGAATGAGGATCCGCTCTCCGCGTCGGGGGGCGGCCAACTCCATGCTTCGCCGCCGGACCCCATCGAACCCCACCAGCCCGTCGTAGAAGGGGGAGTAGAGCGTATAGCGGAACCGGCGCCAGCGCGGGCTCGACATGTCATCCCACCAACGGGTCGGAGCCGCTGGACCGACGGCCATCCTCCGGATTCGTCGCGCCCCCTTCGGCTCGGGCCTTGAGCCCCTCGAGGCCGTGCACCCGGGACCGCTCCAACGTGCGGCGAAGGGTCCGGCGCAGGAGACGCACGGAGATGCCGTCCCACACCTCCTCGCTCCGGACCAGGGTCTGTCCGGGCGCCAGGGGCTCCAGCGACCAGCGCAGGTACCCCCGCCCCCCGAGGGTGCGCA
>PWZC01000409.1 GCA_003567615.1 Gemmatimonadota bacterium
CCCGCTCCACCCGGCTCAGCACGTCCCGGATCACCCGGAGGCTCGTCACCGCCTCGCCCAGGAGATCCTTGGCCATGTTGAGGGGCTCCCGAGCCGTCTCCTTCACCAGACGTGAGCGGTTCCGGGCCAACACCCGCCGGATCATGAAGAGTCAGTTGAAATCCTTGTCATAGCGGAATCCGATCCCCTCCAGGAGGACCGCCGCACGGAAGAAGTAGACCAGTTCCTGGGGAAGGAGGAGGGGCCAGGTGTAGAAGGTATCCCAGGCCTGCTGGATGATCTCCTGAACCCGCTCCCGGTGGGTGGTACGGGCCCGCTCCATGATGCGCATGACTTCGGTGGCGGCCTCCCGGATGTCGCCGCGCGCCACCTCGGGTGAGATCATTCCCAGGCGGTACATCCCGTTGATCATCCCGTCCAGGTCCTCCCGCTCCACGGCGAGCGCCACCGAGAGGATGCTGTCCCGGGTCCACCGGGGCACCTCCAGCGCCATCCCCCAGTCCAGCACCACGATACTCCCGGCCGAGTCCACCAGGAGGTTGCCCGGATGGGGGTCGGCGTGAAGGAAGCCCTCCAGCATCATCATCTTGAGGTAAAGCTCCGCCAGCCGCTCCATCACGTCGTTGAACTCCAGCTCTCCCGAGGCGAAGCGCTCGTGAAGGCGATCCATCTTCGTGCCCTTCATGAACTCCATGACCAGCACGCGCCGGGTGGATACCCCCTGGATCACCAGAGGCGCCCGGACCCGGGGCTCCTTCCGGAAGAGACGGCGGAAGCGCTCCATGTTCTCCGCCTCGCTCCGGAAGTCCATCTCCTCCCGGACCCGGACGGCAAACTCCCGGAACACATTGGTGATCCCTCGCACCTGGTGGGTGGGAAAGAGGACGTTGACCCAGAATAGGAGTCGAAAGGACAGGTCCAGGTCCAGCGTGACCATCTCCTCCACACCGGGACGCAGGACCTTGATGGCCACCTCCTGCCCACGATAGCGCCCCCGGTGAACCTGACCCAGGGAGGCGGCGGCCATGGGCTCGTCGTCGAACTCCTCGAAGACCTCCGCCAACGGTCGCCCCAGTTCAGCCTCCACCACCTCGCGGGCCGCCGACGCCGGGATGGGCGGGACCTGATCCTGGAGGGTTCCCAGGGTGGAGAGGTAGGGCTCGGGAACGAGGTCGGCCCGGGCACTGAAGATCTGGGCCAGCTTGATGAAGGTAGGACCCAACCCGGCGATGACCGCCACGAGCCTGCGGGCCCGATCCTCGTGGTGGCCCTCGGTCCGTGGCGCCGGTCCACCCAGGAGGAGGAAGCGGCGTCGATCCCGGAGGAATGCCCAGAGGAAGGGGAAGAGGCGCAGCGCAATCAGGGCGCCGCGGACAGTCCGCCTCATCGAGGGACACCGCCTGGGCCCCGACGGCCCTGGTCGGGCGCATCAGACGGGGAGGGGCCTCGGTGGGGGGATGGACCCGACGCGTCGGCGGACTCCCGGTACTCCGCCAGGATCTCGGTCACCAGCTCCTCCTGACGGCGATAGTGTGGACTGACGGGTCGCGCCGCCGGGTCCTCGGGGTGATCCCACCCCAGGGTGTGGAGGAGCCCGTGCACCACCAGGCGCACCAGTTCCTCCGCCTCCGGCACCCCTTCCTCCCGTGCCTGCCGGCGCGCCTGTTCCAGCCCCACGTACAGGTCGGCGTGGGGCGGCTCCCCGGGCCCGTGCAGTTGAAAGGATAGGACGTCGGGAATCCAGTCGTGATCCAGATGGACCCGATTCATCCGACGGGCCTCCTCGTCGGAGAGGAAGGCGACGGAGACCTCCGCCGCCAGGTGGCTTTCCGACTCCAGGGTGAGGCGTATGGCCAACTCCAGGAGAGCGTGGGGAATCGGGTCTCCCGATGGGACGCTCAGGTGAATCACCGCGCCGGTCACGGGAGCCGACCGGCTTCCGCCGGGACGCCGTTCCCCTCGGGGCCGGAGGGATCCTCCTCCACGCCGCCGGGGTCGGAGTCTCCGGTCCCTCCCTCACCCTGCGCCGGATCGGCAGTCGCCGGTCCGGCATCGCCGACCTCCCCATCGCCCTCGCCGTCGGCTCCAGGTGCCTGCGCCTGGGTCAGATGCTTGGTAGTGGGATAGTCGATGCGGTGATGGTACAGACCGGCCAGAACCTTCTCGAACTGACGCTTCAGGATCCCGACCTCCCGAAGAGTGAGGGGGGCCTCGTCCAGTTGCCCCGCCCGGATCTTCCCATCCACGATATTCTCGATGAGGGAGCGGACACGGGTGGGGGTGGGATCCTTGAGGCTCCGGGTGGCGGACTCAACCGAGTCGGCCAACATGACAATGGCCGTTTCGCGGCTCTGGGGCTTGGGGCCGGGATATCGGTAGTCGGCCACCTTCACCTCGGCCGCCTCCCCTGCTTCCTTCCGGGCCCGGTCCAGGAAGTAGGCGATTTCCTGGGTCCCGTGGTGCTCCGGTATGAAATCGGTGAGAACGTCGGGGAGCTTTGCCTCGCGGGCCAGGCGGATCCCCTCGGTGACGTGCTCCCGCACCAATGCCGCCGAGGTGGCCGGCTTGAGTTTATCGTGGGGGTTCCGCCCCGCCGGCTGGTTTTCGATGAAGTACTGGGGCTTCAGCATCTTTCCCACGTCGTGATAGTAGACGCCGACGCGGCAGAGGAGTCCATTGGCGCCGATGGCGTTGGCCGCCGCCTCCGACAGGTTCGCCACGTTGATGGTGTGGGCGTACGTCCCCGGAGCCTCCATGGAGAGCCGCTTCAGGAGGGGCCGATTGGGGTCGGCCCACTCCAGGAGGGTCTGATCGGTCGTGATCCGGGTGAACCACTCGAAGACCGGGAGGAAGCCCATGGCCAGGATGGCACTCACCACGGCGTTTCCACCGGCCCAGGCCAGGGCCATCCCCACCGTCCGGGCTTCCCGGCCGGTCACGATGCCGAGGGCACCGATGGAGGCCAGGTACGCCCCGGCGATGATGGCGATGAAGATCCACGTCTGGGCTCGGCGGCGAACCGCTCGGACCGAGAGGGCGGCGGCGGCCCCGGCGATGAAGACCGGGGCCCACGCGTGGACCGCCTGGAAGGGGAGCTGCACCCCTACCAGGACGGTGAGAACCCCTACCAGGATGAGGGCCAGACGCCCATCCCACAGCACGGCCACGGCCAGCGCCGCGAAGGCGATGGGGAGCGCCTCGGGGGGAACCTGATTCGCCGCCACCACCCCCGCCGCCACGGCAAAGGTGAAGATGATGAGGGCCTGCAGGAGGACCCACCGGAAGTTGTGGTACACCTCCGACCGGAAGAAGAAGAGGAGGAACCCGAAGGCCCCGAGGATCAGGACGTTCAAGAGAATGCTTCCCAGGAAGGGGACCGCCTGAAGGCCCCGATCCTCGAGCCGACCGGCCGCACGCAGCGCCTCCTCGTAGGCCTGCAGTCGCTCCACCTCCGTCTCGCCCACCTGCTGGTTCGCCCGCACCACCGCCTCACCCTGGAGGACGGTGGCCCGGTTCGTGGGAACCGCGCGCCGAGCCGCATCCCGATCCCGCTCGGTGGCCTCGGCATCGAAACGGAGTGTGGGATTCATGAAGCGGATCAGGGTCAGGCGCAGCAGCTCGTCCCCCTCCGACGAGGCCTGGGGAGGAAGAAGGCGCGCCACCCGCTGATAGAAGTCCACCGAGGTCATGACCGAGTCCCGGGACACGTACCGCTCCTCTCCCTCCGGATCCACCACCAGAAGCCGGCCCGGACCCAGGCTTTCCTGGCGCCCGCTCTCATCCAGGACACCCAGGGGGAGGAGTTCCTCCACAGCACGGATGGCCGTGCTCCGGAGCATGGCCCGGGAGTCGTCGGTCAGAAGGAGATTCCGCTGGGCGACGGAAGCGGCGATCCCCAGATCCGACAGCCCCTGGGACAGGGCCCGGTCCGGATCGGCTCGCTCCTGGGCATCCAGGGCAAGCTGGAAGAAGTTCTCGAGGGAGGCACGCATGCTCAGCGCCGCCTCGGGCTCGAGGCGGAAGGTGGGCGGAACCGATGCGGCCGCCGCCGCCCTCTCCCGTTCCAGGTCGTCGGGGTTCTTGGGCACACCGAAGGTGAGGGACGCGATGACGTCCTCGTCAGCCACCATGCCCGCCTGGAAGCGAGCGACCTCGCGCCCCGGGTCCGGGGGAAAGAGCAGGGTGACGCTCAGCGCCAGGAGAAGGAGGAGCCCGATCCGGCTTCCATGGTGAATGGCGCCGTCGGGCCACCGATTCCGCGGAGGTCCGGAGAGGCGGGCCAGGGGGGTCGGACCCGCAGACGTGGAGCGGGGCGCCCCCGACGACCGGGTCACGAAGTCCCCTCCTCCGCGTCGGCGGCCTCGGCGTAGGCCCGTATGATATCCTTTACCAGTCGATGTCGTACCACGTCCGCTGCCTGCAGGTAGACGAAGGCGATCCCCTCGATGCCGGTGAGGATACGCTCGACCTGGAGGAGCCCGGAGTCCTCGCGGCGAGGAAGGTCAATCTGGGTCTTGTCGCCGGTGATGACCACCTGGGAGTTCAGTCCCAGACGGGTCAGGAACATCTTCATCTGCGCCGTGGTGGCGTTCTGAGACTCGTCCAGGATCACGAAGGCGTCGGACAGGGTGCGCCCCCGCATGTAGGCCAACGGAGCGATTTCGATGGTCCGGTCTTCCAGCGCTCGGGCCACCCGCTCCGCCGGCATCATGTCTTCCAGGGCGTCGTAGAGGGGGCGAAGGTACGGATCCACCTTCTCCTGCAGGTCACCAGGGAGAAACCCCAGGTTCTCGCCGGCCTCCACCGCTGGACGGGCCAGGATGATGCGCCGGACCTTCTTCCGGTAGAGGGCGTGCACGGCGGCGGCAACGGCCAGATACGTCTTCCCCGTCCCGGCCGGACCGATCCCGATGACGATGTCGTGATCCCGGATCGCCTCCAGATAGCCGCCCTGCCCGGGAGAGCGGGGCGAGATGACCTTCCTGGACCCGGGGAGGGCGATACGCAGGTCATCGCTCACCGTCGGGACCGCCGCTCCGGATGAGCGCCCTTCGAACTGATCAGCGAAGCGGGCCACGTCCTGGGAATCGAAGGGTGCCCGGAGGCGGGCCAGCTCGATGATGTGCTGGATCACCGGAACGGCCTGTTCCAGCCGCTCCACCTCTCCGGAGAGGATCAGATGGTCGCCCCGGAGGACGACCCGGATGCGGAAGCGACGCGCCAACTCCTGGATGTTGGAGTCGTTCACTCCCGCCAGGAGGAGCTGATCCGCTCCCTCAGCGCTCAGACGATGTTCCACAATGGTGCCGCTCGTGTCCGCCATGCTCCCCCTGCGTGTCGTCGGATCTCAACGGTCGGGCCTCTCAGGCCCGACCGGCTCGTTCAGGCCGGGATCTCCGGATCCGGCGCC
Source organism: Gemmatimonadota bacterium (assembly GCA_003567615.1). Lineage (GTDB taxonomy): Bacteria > Gemmatimonadota > Gemmatimonadetes > Longimicrobiales > Gaopeijiaceae > PWLA01. The sequence goes on from PWZC01000409.1 coordinate 5,411, forward strand.
GAAGCCGCCTTCTCGCCGGCCTCGGATCTCCGGCGCTCCAGGTGCAACTCAACCAACTCATCGGACCGCACCGGCGACGGCGCCCCCTCGAAGAGCGCCCGGGCCGCCGTGGTCTTGGGGAAGGCGATGACATCCCTCAGGCTCGGCGCCCCCAGAAAGTCCTTCACGATCCGATCCATCCCCAGCGCGATCCCACCGTGCGGCGGTGCCCCGGAGGCCAGCGCCTCCAGGAGGAAGCCGAACTTCCGGTCGATCTCACCGTCATCCAGCCCCAGGAGCCCCAGGACCTGCCGCTGAACGGCAGGGTCATGGATACGAAGGCTCCCGGAGCCCAGTTCCGATCCGTTGTACACCAGATCGTAGGCAATTCCCCGCACCGAGAGGGGCTCCTCCGCCAGCCGGTCCGCGTCCTCCGGGTGGGGAAGCACGAAGGGGTGATGGTTGGCCCACATCTCCCCATCCTCCTCTTCGAAGAGCGGAAAGTCCAGCACCCAGAGCCAGGCGTGGTCCCGGACCCGCGGGATTTCCAGGAGGCGGATGGCCGCTTCCCGGGTGGCGGAAAGGGCGGGAGAAGTGATCCGGTCCGGCCCTGCGGCCACCAGGAAGAGGTCGCCTTCCGCCGCCTCCAGCGCCGTCCAGTGCCCCGCGTCCAGCCAGCGGGAGAGGGGCCCGCTCCCTCCGTCCGCCGTCCGCTTCGCCCAGAGGAGGCCCGGTGCCCCGGCGGCCTTCGCCGCCGCCTCGATCTCCTCCACCTGTCGGCGGGACAGGGAGGCGCCGCCGGGGAGGCGGAATCCCCGGATGCGGCCACCGCCCTCCACAGCGCCCCGTAGGATGGCCGAATCGGCCGTGCCCAGGACCCGGGACCAATCCCGGATTTCCAGCTCCCAGCGGAGGTCCGGGCGATCGGACCCGTACCGATCCATGGCCTCCGCCCACGTCAGTCGATGGAAGGGGGGAGCTGCGTCGATGCCGGAGATGTGGGCCAGCTCGCCCATGAGCCCTTCCACCCACTCCAGGATGTCGTCAGGCCCCACGAAGGCCGCCTCCAGGTCGATCTGGGTGAACTCGGGCTGGCGGTCGGCGCGGAGATCCTCGTCCCTGAAGCAGCGCGCGATCTGCATGTATCGATCGAACCCCGCGGTCATGAGGATCTGCTTGTAGATCTGTGGACTCTGGGGCAGGGCGTAGAACTCTCCGGGATGGACCCGGCTGGGCACCAGGTAGTCCCTCGCTCCCTCCGGCGTCCGCTTCGTGAGCATGGGCGTCTCAATCTCCACGAACCCGAGACCGTGGAAGTAGTTTCGCGTCGCCAGGATGAGGCGGTGGCGCAGAAGCAGGTTGTGCTGGAGTTCGGCCCGGCGAAGGTCGAGGTGGCGATAGCGCAAGCGAAGGTCCTCGGCGGGAAGCTCGTCGCCGGGACCCCGGTACACCGGAATGGCCGGGGTCTCGGCGTCGTTCAGGACCGTGAGGGTCCGCACCTGCAGTTCCACATCACCGGTGGAGAGCTCCGGGTTCCGCGCATCTTCAGGGCGAAGGCGGACCTCTCCCGTGAGTTGGATCACATCCTCGGCACCCAGGCGGTGGGCTGAATCCAGAGCGTCCGCCTCGGTCCAGTCGGGCCCGAACGAGACCTGCAGAAGCCCGGAGCGGTCCCGAAGATCCACAAACAGAAGTCCCCCCAGATCACGGCGGCGGTGCACCCATCCGGCCAGCGTCACCTCCCGCCCGGCATCGTCGGCCCGGAGCGAACCTACCGCATCGGTTCGCAGGCGCGTGGAGAGGGGGGCGACAGGGTCGGCGGATGGCTGGGAAGGAGGCGATGGGGTCCGGGAGCTCATGGGCGTTCCAGTTGGGTCGCGTGGGTTTCGCGGCGGGGCGAAGGCGTGGAGGCCCCTCCGGGAAGGAGGAGGCCACAGGGTCCGGAGATGGCTCCGGCACCGCCAGGAGGGGACCTTCCGGAAGGAAAGGCGCTAAGTTAATGGGACCCTGGAGCGGGCTCAAGCGAATCTTCGGAGCCGACCTGCTCCATCCCGAGCCAATCCGTTCCATTCAACGCCGACCCGTTTCATGGCCGCAGAGAATTCTCCCAGGGGGAAGGGCGATACCGCCGACCCCCGACCGCATCTCCTCGCCCTTCTGCCCGACGAGATGGAGTTGCGTCTCCAGGAGCACATGGCGGCTCGGGGGCAGCCGACCTACCGAGTGGGGCAGGTAACCGAGTGGATTTACCGGCACCTGGCCACCTCATTCGACGAGATGACCAACCTGCCGGTGGCGGAGCGTGAGGCGCTGGAACGGGCCTTCCGCATCGGACAACCGGAGACCCACACCGTCTCCCGGTCCGCCGACGGGACCGTCAAGCACCTGTGGCGGATGGCCGACGGGGAGTTGGTCGAGTCCGTCCTCATTCCCGCCGGCGACCGCCTCACACTCTGCCTCTCCTCGCAGGCCGGATGCGCCATGGGGTGTACCTTCTGCGCCACCGGCTGGGGCGGATTCGGGCGGCAGCTCACCATCGACGAGATCGTGACCCAGTACCGCTCCTCCGCCCGGTGGCTCGAAGAGAATGGCCGTGAGCCCATCACCAATGTGGTCTTCATGGGAATGGGTGAGCCTCTGGCGAACCGGAAGGCCGTGCACCCGGCGCTCACCGTTCTGAACCAGGGGTTCGGCCTCGGTGCGCGGCGCATCACCGTCTCCACCGTGGGGGTGATCCCCGGGATCCGCGAGCTGGCCGTCCGTCCCGAGCAGTTCGGGCTGGCCCTCTCGCTCCACTCTCCGGTGGAAGAGCTCAGAGCCCAACTGATCCCCCTCGAAAAGCGCTACCCTCTCCCCCGACTCCTGGAGGCGCTTCGCGAGTTCCGCGATGCCGGCGGTCGCCGCATCACTTTCGAATACACCATGATCCGAGACGTGAACGACGCCCCGGAGTTGGCGCCCCTCCTGGCGGAGCAGGCCCGGGAGCTCGGCGCCTTCGTGAATCTCATCCCCTTCAACCCCATTCCGGACCAGGACTGGCTGCCCTCCCGGCCCGACCGGATCGAGCACTTCCGCCGGACCCTGGACGAGGCGGGGGTGTCGGCGGCGGTGCGGGAGCCGCGTGGCCGGGACATCGATGCCGCCTGCGGTCAGCTCCGGGCCAATGCCCTGGTTCAGATCGAAGGACGCCCCCGCCCCCGGGCCGGACGGACCGTGGTCACCTGATGCGCTTCCCCACCCGGTCCCAGCGTGCCTCCCGGATGAACCGGAACGAGGTGGGTGCGGTCCGATCATAGGAGTAGTAGAAGAAGAGGGCCCGGCCCTCGATGCGCCACCGCTCGATGAGCCCCCAGTAGCGGGAATCCAGCGAGAAGTCCCGGTTGTCGCCCAGCATGAAGTAGTTCTCCGCCGGGACCACAAGCGGACCCCAGTTGTCCCGGGTCGGCCGGTATCCGGTGGGATCCACGCCGGCCACCAGGTGGTCCCGTTGCCACGCCATCCAGGGGTGCTCGTCGTCTCCGTCCAGGTCGTCCCACCGAACCCACGGCTCGCTCTGCGGCTCGCCGTTCACCCAGAGCTGCTTGTCCCGCATCTCCAGGGTGTCGCCGGGCATCCCCACGAGTCGCTTCACCAGCTTCATCCGGTCCTCGTGGGCGGGATCGAAGACCAGCACGTCCCAGCGACGGGGCTCGGAGTAGGCCGGAGTCCGAGAGGTGGTCCCGGGGATGCGCGTGCCCATGGCAACCCGATCCACCATGAGGAAGTCACCCACCAGGAGGGTGTCTTCCATGGACCCGGAGGTGATGACGAAGGTCTGCACCAGGAAGCTCCGGATGACCACCAGGAGCACCAGGGTGATGACGATGCTCTTGATCCACTCGCCGGTCCCGCCCCATCGGCCCCCCTCACCTGTGGGCGGTCCCTGCCGGTCACGGCGACGGGGTCGGTCGGAGCCGCGCCGACGCTCGCGTTCTTGTCTGCGTTTGGACAACGGCCCCTCCTCCGGGGCTAAGGGTTCTCGTGCGTGGCCCCGTCCCGGTCCAGCAGGCGACGGGGGTCCCACCTGCCCAGCCCATCCGATTGCAACCGCTCCTCCTCGTCCGGAACGACCCGCTCCGGGTTCCAGTCCCGCCCCAGGATCACCGTCACATCCGCGTAGCGGGTGCTGTCCAGGGCCACCTCGAACCGGTCGAAGCCCAATCGTCCGGCCACCGCCCTGGCCGCGTCATCGGTGGCGGTGCGGGCCAGGATGCGGGTCTCTTCGTGGTCGAAGGCGTCGGCGTTGCCATGAAAGACGACGTCGAACCCTTCTTCCCGAAGAAGGTCCCGGGCCCGTGCCGCCAGCCCCTGGATCCCGGCGCCATTCAGGACCTCGACGCGCACCCGGGACCAACTGGCTGGTGGCTCCGGGGGATCACGATCGAGCGAGGCCACCACCTCCACCGGCTCCGGTGCCTCATCGAAGAGATGGGCCCCGACCATGAGGCCACCCACCACCAGGACCAGGAGGGCCGCCAGGCCGACGGCGGACCGGATCCCGCCGCCCTGGCGTCTTCGGCGTCGAGGACTCATCTGAGCGCCATCTTCCGAGCCCCGGCCGTACCCGGTTCCCACGGGCTCTCCTCGGCCAGCACGTTCCAGAGGCCCACCGTCTCCGGGTGCAGGGTCCGGTCGCGCCCCAGCGTCCCCTGGATCCGGGCCCGAACCACGTCCCTGAGCACAACGGGAAACTCCTGCGGCATCCGGGAGCGACGCGACTTCTTCCACTTCTTCCGGTCCCGTCGCCCGGGTTCGATGTAGTCGGCCACCACCAATGCCCGACCCAGCCCGCACAATTCCGGGTGTCCCAGGGTGTGGAAGGCCACGGCCCGAAGGAAGTCCTCATCGTCTACCCCCTCCTCTTCGAGACGACGGGCGGCGGCGGGGCCGTGGAGGAGGGCATCGGGGAGCCGATCCAACTCCGGGACCAGCGTGCGCCGGAGAACCTCCGGTCGTTCATTCTTGAGGGCGTCGTGGAGAATTCCCGCCGCCCGCCAGCGAACCGCCTGCTCCGGCGGAAGCTTCAGCGAACGGGCCCATTTGCCCAGAAGGCGCGCCACGCGCTCCATGTGCTCGCGACGCCCCCGACTGACCCGGGCCCAGGGGGGAATCTCGCCGCGGCCGGCGGCTTCGATCTGCGGGTGCAGGGCGGGAGCGGAGTCCGAGGGGGAGGTCTTGGACGAAGGCACGGAAGGGCGTCGGACCGAGGAGCAGGGGGAATGGGATCCCGGCGGAGGATCGAACGGACCCGGGTATACGAGGAAGGACGCCGGACGATAGGAATATGGGAAGGAGGTGTCAAACCCCACAGAGGAGCCGATTCGCCTATCTTGGGGGATGTCCATGCGCTGGGATCCCCTCCTCGTCGCCGCTCTGGCCCGGGAACTGGGGGAACGACTTCATGGGGCCCGCCTCAGGTCCCTTCTCCTCGACGCC
>PWZC01000344.1 GCA_003567615.1 Gemmatimonadota bacterium
CAGTGGGTCTACCGGGAGATCGGTGAGACCTATGTACTGAACGAGGAGATGCGTCGACGTCTCTCCGCCCTGAATCCCGAGGCCGCTGCCCGCATGGGCCAGCGTCTCCAGGAGGCCTGCGAACGCGGGTACTGGGAACCCGACGACGACACCCGCGCACGGCTCGACGAAGCTCTGGATGAGCTCGACGACCGACTGGAAGGCATCGAAGAGGAGGTGGCTGCATGAGCACGAACGGAACGCTCCCCGTAGTTCCCCCCGCCCGGCGGAAGGACGAGACCGGAGACGGCGAAGGAAGTCTGCAGGTACACATGGACGCCCCGGAGCACACGGATGGCGCCATGATCCTGGCCATCTACGGCAAGGGGGGGATCGGGAAGTCCACCACCTCCTCCAACCTGTCGGCGGCGCTGGCGCTGAGCGGAAAACGGGTCCTGCAGGTGGGGTGTGATCCGAAGCATGATTCCACCTTCACCCTGACCCACACCATGATCCCCACGGTCATCGACACCCTGGCCGAGGTGGACTTCCACGCCGAGGAGCTCCGGCCCGAGGACTTCGTCCATGAAGGCTTCGCCGGTGTCATGTGCGTGGAGACCGGCGGGCCCCCGGCAGGGACCGGCTGCGGAGGATACGTGGTGGGCCAGACGGTGAAGCTCCTGAAGCAGCATCACCTCCTGGAAGACACGGATGTGGTGATCTTCGACGTGCTCGGCGACGTGGTCTGCGGTGGATTCGCCGCCCCCCTGCAGCATGCGGAGCGGGCCTTCATCGTCACCGCCAACGACTTCGACTCCATCTTCGCCATGAACCGCATCGTGGCGGCCATCAAGGCCAAGTCCAAGAACTACAAGGTTCGGGTGGGCGGCGTGGTGGCGAACCGGTCCAACGCCACCGACCAGATCGATCGCTTCACCTCCCGGGTCGGGCTCGAAACGATCCAGGTGGTCCCGGATCTGGATGTGATCCGCCGGTCTCGCCTGAGCAAGTGCACCCTCTTCGAGATGGAGGTGGATTCTCCGGAGCTGCATGCGGCCCGGAGCAGCTACACGAACCTCGCCAAGGCGGTCCTGGAGCGCCCCGGCGGGCAGGATGTCTCTCCCATGGGGGACTCGGACATCTTCAACCTCCTGGGTTTCGACTGATGACCGCCCGCGCTCCCGACGTTCCGCCCTCCCCCCCGACCTCGCCCGATTCGCCGGCGGAGGCTCCGGGTACGTGGGTCCGACGGAGCCGATCTGTCCGGGAGTATTTCGAGGATCGGGCCGAGAACTGGATTCGGCTCACCTCCGATGCACCTCTCACCGGGATCCGGGAGACGGTCCGGGAGGGGCGGCGACGCATGCGCGACACCCTGGCCTCCTGGGTCCTGGACCCTGCCGGAGTGTCCACCGTCCTGGACGCCGGGTGCGGGCCAGGGGAGCTGTCCCTCCACCTGGCCCGTTCCGGGCTACGGGTGACGGGGGTGGATCTGTCGGAGCCTCTGGTGGAGGCCGGCCTGGAGCGGGCTCGGGAGGCCGGTCTGGAGGATCGGGTCCACCTCCACGCCGGTGATATGCTGTCCCCTCCCGGGGGGCCGTGGGATTGCGTCGTGGCCATGGACTCTCTCCTCTACTACGACGATCAGGAGAGTGTGGAGGGCCTGGTTCTCCTGGCGGGATGTGCCCGGGACCGACTGCTGGTGACGGTGGCGCCCCGGACGCTGGTCCTCGGGGCCATGCATCGGGTGGGAGCCCTCTTTCCCCGTCGGGATCGGGCACCCGGGATCCAGCCGGTGCGCATCGACTCCTTCTTCCAGGGGCTTCTGGACGATCCGCGTATGGACGGGTGGGAGCGGGGGCGGGAGCTCCGGGTCCAATCCGGCTTCTACATCTCCCACGCGGTGGAGCTGCGCCGGGCCCGGCCCGGGACGGACGGGGAGGACGCATGAAGAGGGGAGGGTTGGCCGGGATGCTCTCGGAGTTGGGGACCCGTTGGCTCCCCTTCGCGGATGCGGCCACCGAGGAGTTGCCGCTATCGAGACTGGTCCGGCTCGCCCTCTTCCAGGTGTCGGTGGGGATGGCCCTGACCCTCCTCCTCGGCGTCCTGAACCGGGTGATGATCGTGGAGCTGGGGGTGGGGGCCGCACTGGTGGCCACCATGGTGGCCATCCCCCTCCTCTTCGCTCCGTTGCGGGCGGTGATCGGCTTCCGGTCCGACATCCACCGCTCGGCCTTCGGGTGGCGTCGGGTGCCCTACCTCTGGTTCGGCACCCTCATTCAGTTCGCCGGTTTCGCCATCATGCCCTTCGGGATCCTCCTCCTGGGAGGGGCCGAGATCGGCCCGGCCTGGGCCGGATACGTGGGCGCGGGGCTGGCCTTCCTCATGGTGGGGGCCGGGGCCCACACGGTCCAGACCGCGGGATTGGCGCTGGCCACGGATCTGGCCAAGGAAGAGGATCGTCCCCGTGTGGTGGCACTCCTCTATCTCTTCCTCCTGGCCGGGATGCTTCTCTCGGCCCTGGTCTACGCCCGGCTCCTCGCCGACTTCTCGGCCATCCGGCTGATCCAGGTGGTTCAGGCCGCGGCCGTGGTGACGTTGGTACTGAACGCGGTGGCCCTCTGGAAGCAGGAAGCGCGCCGACCGGAGCGGGCCGGTTTCATCCCCGAGGGGCAGCCGCAGCGCTTCGGCGAGGCGTGGCAGCGCTTCACCAGGGGTGGGAGGGCCACACGGCTTTTGGTGGCGGTGGGGCTCGGAGCCATCGGATTCTCCATGCAGGAGGTCCTGCTGGAGCCCTTCGGTGGCGAGGTGCTGGGGATGAGCGTCTCCGCCACCTCGCTCCTCACGGCCATCACCGCCGTGGGAGCCCTGATCGCCTTCACCTGGAGCGCCAGGGTGCTGGGCCGGGGCGTGGACGCCTGCCGACTGGGCGCCCTGGGCATGCTCATCGGGGTGGTGGCCTTCGCCTTCATCCTCATGGCAGGACCCATTCGGTCCCCCTTCCTCCTGCAGCTCGGGTCGGGCCTGCTGGGACTGGGTGGGGGATTCTTCCTGGTAGGGACACTCACGGCAGCCATGGACCTCCAGGATACGGAGGGCAACGGATTGGCGATGGGTGCGTGGGGGGCGGTGCAGGCTTCGGCCATGGGACTGGCCGTCCTCGGTGGCGGCGTGATCCGGGATCTGACCACCGGCCTCGCCGAGGCCGGCCGGCTGGGACCCGGGGTCACGGGCGCCGATGCAGGTTACATGGTGGTGTTTCAACTGGAGATGCTCGCCCTCTTCCTGGCCATGGCGGTTCTGGGACCGCTGGTGGCCGGGGGGCGCCGGATCTCCACGGACTCGCGTCGGTCGCGGTTTGGGCTGGCCGAGCTCCCCGGGTAATCCCGAACACGGAGGTGTAGCATGGAAAACGAGTACCTGAATCTAGGCCAGATCAGCATATATGTCTTCTGGGCCTTCTTTGCCCTTCTCATCATCTACCTCAGGAGGGAGGACAAGCGGGAGGGCTATCCGCTGGACACGGCCGATGGACGCCGGGTCACGGTGGAAGGCTTCCCCAAGACGCCTTCTCCCAAGGTACCGGCACAGGCCAAGCACCCAGCGCTGGTCAGCAGGTCCGAGGCTGAAATCATTGAACGCACGCGGGCCGGCGTCGAGACCGACCTTGTGAAGGAGGAGAACTGATGTCGCTGAAAGCCAAGTCATTCGGAAATCACCCGGGAGCGGCCCTCGAGCCCACCGGTGATCCCATGAAGGATGGTCTCGGTCCGGCCGCGTGGAATCCGGATCGGTCGGATCGACCCGACTACACGCATGACGGGAAGCCGCGGATCCAGCCCATGAGCAATCTCGAGGGCTGGTCGGTTGAACGGCGGGACCCGGATCCCCATGGTATGGTGGTTCGCGGCGCCGACGGTGTCGTGGCCGGGACCGTGGTGGATCTCTGGGTCGATCTGGCAGAGCCGCAGATCCGGTACCTGTCGGTGGAGTTGTCGGAAGGGGAGGGAACGATTCTCCTGCCCATCGCCTACTGCCGTGTGCGGCGTCGAGACCGGTCCGTGAACGTGAAGTCCATCAAGGCCGCTCATTTCAAGGACGTGCCCCGGACCCGTTCACCGAACCAGATCACCCTTCTGGAAGAAGACCGGATCGTTGCATACTATGCAGGAGGGTACATGTATGCGGACCCCTCCCGGTCCGAACCCTTCTTCTAGAGAACGTGGGAGGTCTGGATGTCCCCTCGTCCACCTGACGAGTTGAAGCCGGCGGGAACCCCTGGATCGGGGAGCCGGCCCATTTATATCGATGGGGTCAACGAGCCCCTCCCAGAGGGTGAGACACTTCTCTGGGAGGGGAGACCTGAGTTGATTCCCCTGGCCATGCGTGCCCTGTATCTGCGCCTGTTCATCATCTACTGGGCCATTCTGGCCCTGGTCTGGCTGGGTCACGGCCTGGTGACCGGTCGAGCGGGCTCCGCCCTCACGGCGGATCTGGCCTGGCTGGTGGTGGTGGGACTGGTGGGATCGGCCATGGTTCTGGGCCTGGCCTGGGCCGTGCGTCGGAGCACCACCTACGCACTCACGGACCGGCGGGTGGTCATGCGGATGGGGGTGGCACTCCCCGCCGTCCTGAACCTTCCGCTGGCGAAGATCCAGGAGGCCAACTTCCGTCAGTACAGTGACGGAACCGGACTCATCACCTTCCGCCTACCGCCCACCGAGCGGATGGGTGTCGTCTTCCTCTGGCCCCATCACCGACCCTGGCGCTGGGGACGGCCGGAGCCGGCCTTCCGGGCCCTTCCCCACGCGCAGGAGGTGGCGGAACGGGTCGGTGTCGCGGCACAGGCGGCGCTGGGTGGTACCGGACCGCGCGTATCGGAGTCCGGTGGAGTGAAGCGGAGCCGCGACGAGGTCCCCGGGGGTGATAGACCTGCCACGGCCGGAGGACTTGGCCAATGATCCGTTTCGAGGACGACGGCGGTCTCAAACGAAATCTGGTCCCACCTCAGGCCCTCTGGGCCATTGCCGTTCTGCTGGCCATCGTGGTTCTTCTGGCGTTCATCGGTCGGAGTACCGGAATCGGTGTGACGGGCTTCGATGCGGCGGATCGGGAGGGTGTGGTGGCCGTGTCTGAGCGACTCATCTCGTTCGGCGCCGAAGATCTGGCCGGAGGGGGAGACGTGCCGGTAAGGGACGGGGAAACCGGGGAGATCCTGGTTGTTCTGGAGCCGGGTCAGGGAGGGTTCCTGCGAGGCGCGATCCGGCCCCTGAGCCGGGAGCGACGGATCCGCAACGCCGATCCGGCCGAGCCCTATCGACTCACCCGCTGGTCCGATGGGAGGTTGACGCTGCATGATCCCGTCTCCGACCTTAGACTGGACCTGGCGGCCTACGGATCCACCAACGCCGCCTCATTCGCCGCCCTGCTTCCGCGGGGCGAATCATCCCTGGACCCTGCTTCGTCCGGCTCGTCGAGCCCGGACGCAAAGGACTACTGAGCCCGTATGGGAGCTATCCTCCTGCTGGGGGGCGCCGCGGCCCTTCTCCTCCTCTTCATCTGGTTCAATTGGCAACAGAAGGTGACGGTTCCCTGCACCATCGATCTGGAACGGACCCATGAGCACCTGCACGCCCACGTCGACCTGGACGGGGTGTTCGTGGAACCCGGTGACGCCGCCCTGGTGGAGGGCGCCCCCGACAGCATCGAGTACGGCCAGGTGGAGACCCGGTCCGGTCGTGCCACGGTAAAGCGTGCGAGTCGTCTGCGCCGCTGGTGGGTTCGCCTCATCGGTCCCTTCGAAGTCTACGAGCTCTACGACGTCGGGTTCGAGTAGCCCCACATTTTCCCGGGGGATCGTATCCCACGGGCAGATGGGCCCCGCCTACGGTGCCGGTGCCCCCGTTTTCCTTTGTCCAGGAGGCCCGCAGTCATGTATCCAGCCACCACCACCGCCCCGGTCAACGAGAGCACGCGGCAGGCCCAGGAGAGCGCGACCCTGTCGCCTCGCTTCTACACTACCGACTTCGAGGCCATGGATCGGCTGAATGTGGAGAAGGTGCGGGAGGAGTGGGACCAACTTCTCGAGGAGTTTCGGAGGGACCCCAACAAGGGGCACTTCAAGCGGAACGAGAAGTTCGAGGGCGACTGGTCCGACCTGCCGAACCGGGAGCAGTTCGTGGACTTCCTGGTGAGCTCCATCACCGCCGAATTCTCCGGGGGCATCCTCTATGCCGAGATCAAGAAACGGGTGAAGAATCCGGACATCGTGGAGTTGTTCGGCCACATGAGTCGGGATGAGGGTCGACACGCCGGGTTCATCAACGGGACCCTGAAGGACCTGGGGATGGGGGTGGACCTGTCCTTCCTGACCAAGGAGAAGGAGTACACCTTCTTCAAGCCGAAATTCATCTTCTACGCCACCTACCTTTCCGAGAAGATCGGCTACGCCCGGTACATCACCATCTACCGGCAACTCGAGAAGAACCCCGAGCTCCGCTTCCCCCCCATCTTCGAGTGGTTCAAGGACTGGTGCAACGACGAGTTCCGGCATGGCGAAGCCTTCGCGGCGCTCATGCATTCGAACCCGGAGTACATCTCAGGGCGCAACAAGTACTGGATCCGCTTCTTCCTCCTGGCGGTCTTCTGCACCATGTGGGTGCGGGACCACCTCCGTCGCGACTTCTACGCCCAGATGGGCTTCGACGCCAGCGAGTACGACCTGGAGGTGTTCCGGAAGACGTCCGAGATCTCCCGGCAGTGCTTTCCCCTGGTTCTGGACTTCGAGAACCCCAAGTTCATCGCCCGGATGAACCGCGTGGTGGAAAACACCCGGAAGATCGAAGAGGCCAAGCGGAAGGGCGGACCCCTCCAGGCCCTCCGGAGGGTCGGACTCCTGGCCTCCAACGCCCTCACCTTCGGCCGCCTCTACGTCATGCGGGTGCACAAGAACGAGATCCCCGCCGACTTCCGTCTGACCCCCGCCTACTGAGCCGCTGACGTCCGACCGAGCCCGCTGACCCATCCGGGGCGGGCTCGGTCAGCGGGTGGTAGGGGCCGGATCAGGGATGGGTGGGCTCGGTGTCCTCGTACCCCCAGGGGGCCGGCGGCGCCTGCACGGGCGAGGTGAGGTCGAAGTCGAACCGCACCAACCACTCGTCGCCGTCGTGGTTGCCGTAGGAGAGGCGTTCCTCCTCCGGTACCATCTCGAACATCCAGAAACCCTGACTCCCATCGGCGGCGCCGTCCCGGGTGAACTCCTGGCGTAGGGGGTCACCGGCATGGGAGGTTTCGGCGCCGTAGCCTGTCACGTCACCGTCGGTGCCGTCGGGGTTCCGGTGGTCGTGGCGGAGTTCCAGACCCCGACCGGGTACCGGCGTGATGATCCACGTGCGGCTCCGGTCGTCCCCGATGTGGGCGGCGATGCGGATTTCCTCGTCCAGACACTGGCGCACGTGGGCCACCATTTCCCGGTCTGCGTAGAGCTCGTCCCGCCGGGTATCACCCTCCCGGATGATGGCGGCAAACCCGGGATACGCCTGCCCACAGTGCTCCCGGAGGTTGTCCCAGAACTCCTGCTGCTGCCAGGCCAGTCCCTGGAGCGCCACCGGAAGATCGTCCCGGACCTCCACCACCTGATCCGCCAGCTCGTCCGGCGGTCCCGCCCGGTCAGGGAAGTCACTGCAGCCGGCCGGTCCCAGGAGGAGCACGGCGGCGAAGGGAAGGGCGGCGAAGAGGTGGAGAGGATGCTGGCGCACGGGTGGCTCCTGTTTCCGGGAATCGAAGATGGTGCGCACGGCCGGGCCCCCTCATCCGTGTCCGGGACCGCGATCGACGGCGTCACCTTGACTTCTAGTTGATAGACCCGGTGGCCGGTCTGAAGGTCCCCGGGGCCGGGGAAATCCCCCCTCAGTCCTCTGACGCGAGGCGCCGCGCCTCCTCTTCCTGCATCAGGTGGTTCCGAAGCCGCGAGAGCCGGGCCTCCGTCCACCCTTCCGGCTCGGTCAGGGCGAGCCAGGCTTCCAGATAGTGGGCCACGGCAAAGGTGTGTCCGAAACCGGGCGGGGCATCGCCCACCATCATGTCCGCTGCCAACTGCAGCATGGTCACCACCGGGTACCAGCGGAGCTCCGGCAGGACGTCGGGTCCCCGGGGCTCCTCCAACCAATCGGGGCGCTGGAAGAAGGAGTCCACGCTGAAGAAGGTGATGGGGTCGCTGGCGTACTGGAGGTAGGCGATGCGCAGGGGGCCCCAGGGGCCGTCGAATGCATCCAGCCCGCCATGTTGGTTCATGAACCGGACCACCCGACCCTCCCGGTGGCGGGGCAGCCAGGGAGGTGATGACGGGTCCCGATCCCGTACGGCTCGTTGCCACGCCTCGCTCCGAAAGGGCGGACCGCTCCAGAGCACTCCGTGGAAGGGGTCCGCCAGGATGTCCTGCAGATCGAAGGACAGGCTCGAGTTGAGGGCTCCGAGGCTCACGCCCTGAAGATACAGTCTGGGGCGCCGATCCGGGGGAAGCTCGGTCCAGTGGGCGTAGACTTTCAGGAAGAGGGCCCGCGCCATCTCGGCTCCATAGGCTCCCTCGGCCAGAAGCGCCAGGGGGCTGGACAGGTACGAATATTGAGCCGCCACGGTGGCCACATCGCCCCGGGTGAGGTACTCCATGGGCAGGATGGCCCCCGGGTCGATCCAACCGGTCCCGGTGGGGGTCACCAGAAGGAGGACCGAACGCTCGAAGGCGCCGGAGCGGTGGAGCTCCTCCATGGCAAGGCGGGCCCGTTCCGCCGGATCCTCGGCCGCGGCCCTTCCCACATAGACCCGAATCGGCTCCATGGCCGGACCGCCCGTCAACGCAGCGATCTCCCCGGCGTCAGGGCCGGATGATACGAAGACCCGTCCCTGTCGACCCAGCTCTTCCCATGCCACCAGGGAGGCCGGGCTCCCGCTGCGGAGGGGCGAGGTCGGTCGCACCAACTCGTCCGTACCCAGCCGGTCCAGTGTCTGGTACGAACTATCCGCCAGGCGGAGGGCGCCCGAGACCACCACCCCTTCGGTGAGGGTCCAGAAGACGCTGGCGGCCAGGAGGATCCCCACGGCGTTGGCGATCCGCCGCGGGATGTTCCGCTGCAGACGCAGTGAGACCTCCCTGGCGAATTCCCGAAAGAGCCTGCTCAGGAAGAGGGCCCCGCTGAAGATGGCCAGGGTCACGAATCCAACGCTGAACCGCCGGACGCGGGCCTCCTCCTCCATCCCCATGAGGGCCCGCAGGCTCGTCTGCCACTCCGACGCATTCCAGAGGAAGAAGGTCGCCACCACCAGGCAGACTCCCGCCGACGCCCACCAGATGCGGGAACTGGCCTTCTCCCCCGGCTCCGGGAGTTCCAGGTAGCTCCAGAGCCAGCGCCCGAAGGCGCCGAAGGCATAGCCCAGGGTGAACGACACGCCGGAGACCAGCCCCTGGAGGAGAAAGGGCCGAGGGACGAGGCTGGGGGCGAGGGAGAGCGCGAACAGGATGCTCCCAACCAACAGGCCCGAGGAGCAGGGGGGAGCAAAGAGCCGCTTGACGTTCAGGGGCATGGCATAAGGGGCTTCCGGATGGCCGGAGTCTGGGCAGGTATTCGCGGAGATGATCGCCTGCCTCAGGTCCGGAGGCAACGTTCGGGGTGTGTCTGAAGGCCCTGGCGCACCGGCGGATAGATCCTTCTTTTCAAGGATGAACGATCTTCCGGCCCCTCAGATCCAGGACCCGGTCATGAGCCTTCCCCTTCGCCCGTCTGCCCGCCGCCATGGAGCCGCCCGGGGTTTCGCCACCTGCGTGGCGCCCCTAGCCGTCGCCCTTTTCCTGGCTTTCCCCTCACTCTCCACCGAGGGTATCTCCGCTCAGCAGCGGGCCGACCTCGGCGACCATCCGGTGCCGCAGGAGTTCGACTGGTACCTGGAGCGTGGGGTCCCCCCGACCACCCAGTGGGGCACGGTCATCGACCAGGAGGCGACGCGGCAGATCCTGAGCTGGACCACCAAGCCGGAGTTCACCAGTCCCCTGGTGGACTATCTCCCGGTGGGGAATGGCGTCATCTCCCCCTCGGAGCATTTCGGGCAGGCGGTGGGGATGCCGGGGCACCTCCGGGGCGTGGAGGCCCACTACGGCTACTACCGGGCGCTGGCGGCCAGCTCGGAGCGGGTGAACGTCCTCACCTTCGGTGAATCGGAAGAGGGGAACGACTTCGTCCTGGTCCAGATCGGATCGGCCGAGAATCTGGCGCGTCTCGATGAGATCCGGGAGGGGCATCAGGCGCTGGCTGATCCCCGCCGGACCAGCGAGGAAGAGGCCCGGGCCCTCATCCGGGACCTCCCCACCGTCTTCATGCTGTCCACGTCGCTCCACTCGCCGGAGACGGCGGGGTCCGAGACCTCGCTGGAGCTGGCGTACCGGATGGCCGTGGCGGAGCACCCCATGGTGGAGCGGATCCTGGACGACGTGGTCCTCTTCCTGGTTCCCCTGGTGGATCCCGACGGCCACGACCGCATGGTGGACTGGTACCATCGGAACGCCCACTCCGTCTACGACGACGCCGACGCACCCCCCAACTCCCCCTATTGGGGCTACTACGTGGGGCACGACAACAACCGGAACGCCCTGCAGCTCTACCTGAACCTGACCCGGGCCATGCTGGACCTCTTCCAGGAGTGGAGGCACCCCATCAGCATGGACATCCACGAGGCCGGCGACGCCACCACCTACCACTACTTCTCCACCGGTACGGGGCCCTACAACGAGTACATCGACCCCATCACCATCAAGGAGTGGCAGTGGATGGCGAACTACGAGTCCGC